>JANLYU010000318.1:0-8340 GCA_031365785.1 Flavisolibacter sp.
CAAACGATTGTCTGTGACCTTACAGGTCTTCCTTTAGCCAATGCTTCCTTGCTGGATGAAGCCACTGCCGCGGCAGAAGCCATGGCCATGTTCTTTCACATGCTGAACAAAGAGAACCATCACCTCACACGGCCTAAATTCTTTGTTGATACAAACACATTTCCACAAGTAAAAGAGGTGCTGCTTACCCGGGCACACCCACTGGATATTGAAGTAGTTTTTGGCGACTATCAAAAAACGGTAATAGACAGCTCCTATTTCGGAGCACTGATTCAATATCCTAATGACAGGGGATCTGTAGAAGACTACAGGAAATTTATTGAGCAAGTGCATACAACCGGTGGTTTTGTGGCTATGGGTACAGACCTGCTGGCGCTGACACTCCTGACCTCACCCGGTGAACTGGATGCAGATGTAGCCTATGGTTCGGCACAGCGATTTGGCGTTCCACTCGGATATGGTGGTCCGCACGCAGGTTTTTTTGCCGCCAAGGATGATTTTAAAAGATTTATTCCAGGACGTATTATCGGAGTAAGTGTGGATGCCCAGGGCAACAGGGCATTAAGAATGGCTCTTCAAACCCGTGAACAACATATTAAAAGAGAAAAGGCCACTTCAAATATCTGTACCGCCCAGGCCTTACTGGCGAATATGGCGGCGATGTATGGGGTGTACCATGGTCCTAACGGGTTGCGGAACATAGCCAAGAGAGTGGCCCTTCTTACCCAGACTCTTGCTCATTCTCTGGAAGAACTTGGATTTGAAATTGAAAGCGAATTCTTTTTTGATACGGTAGTAGTGAAAGTGGAAGATGCGGGTAACTACCGGCCCAAGGCTGAAAAACAGCAGATCAACTTCCGTTATTTCGACCCGCAACATATTGGCATTTCACTGGATGAAACCACCACCACATCTCACCTTTTCGACGTCATCAATTCTTTTGTGAATGATGAGGACGCGGTGAACTTTTCCATTGAACATGAGGGCAGCCTCAATGCCATCCCAACTTCCCTGACCAGGACATCTGAATTTTTGACCCATCCTGTTTTTAATACGCACCATAGTGAAACCAAAATGATGCGGTATATAAAAATGCTGGAAAACAAAGATCTTTCCCTCAATACCAGTATGATTTCATTGGGAAGTTGCACCATGAAACTCAATGCCGCTTCCGAAATGATTCCGCTTAGCTGGGCACATTGGAGCAGAATGCATCCCTTTGCACCAAAAGACCAGACCGAAGGATATCAATATATTGTAAAGGAACTGGGTAAATACCTTTGCGAGATCACTGCTTTTGACGCCTGCAGTCTGCAACCCAACAGCGGCGCACAGGGTGAGTACGCCGGCTTGCTGACCATTAAGGGTTATCATGAAAGCCAGGGTGAAACTAACAGGAATGTAATGCTGATCCCCATTTCAGCGCATGGAACCAACCCTGCTTCAGCGGTCATGTGCGGCATGCAGGTGGTAGTAATTAAAGCACTGGAAAATGGATACATCGATGTAGAGGATCTAAAAGCAAAAGCGGTGTTGCATGCCGAAAAGTTGGCTGGCATTATGATCACCTATCCTTCAACTTATGGTGTATATGAAGAAACAGTTACCGAAATCACCAGGATCGTACACCAGTATGGTGGGCAGGTATACATGGACGGAGCGAACATGAATGCTCAGGTTGGACTCACAGCCCCCGGTTTGATCGGCGCGGACGTTTGCCATCTCAATTTGCATAAGACCTTTGCCATTCCTCATGGTGGAGGTGGTCCAGGAATGGGGCCCATTTGTGTAAAACAACACCTCGCTCCTTTTTTGCCAGGACATATTCAATTGAAAAATGAGGGTTCACATGGGGACAAAGACCACAAAAGAACCAACGCGGTGAGCGGAGCTCCATATGGATCCGCTTCCATCCTGCTCATATCCTATGCTTATATCAGGATGCTGGGTCGAGATGGGGTGAAAATGGCTACATCTTATGCCATTCTGAACGCCAATTATATGCTGTACCTGCTTAAAGATCAGTTTGATATTTTATATACTAATCACCACGGGGCCTGCGCCCACGAGTTCATTGTGGACCTACGGCCCTTTAAGAAAAGCGCTGAAATTGAAGCGGAAGATATCGCTAAAAGATTGATAGACTATGGCTTTCATGCACCCACCATGTCTTTCCCAGTTCCAGGAACCATCATGATTGAACCTACTGAAAGTGAAGATAAGGACGAACTGGACAGGTTTTGCGCAGCCATGCTGAGCATAAGAAGGGAAATTGCCCTGATAGAGGAACTTCATATGGATAAAAAAGACAATCCTCTCAAAAATTCACCTCATACCCAATTCACTGTCTGCACCGACGACTGGAAAAGGCCTTACACCCGAGAAATGGCCGCTTTCCCCCTTGATTTTGTGAAACTCAACAAATTCTGGCCGCATGTGGCCAGGGTAAACAATACCTATGGTGATAGGAACCTGATTTGTGTTTGCCCGCCCACTGAAATGTACGTCGAACACGCATAACACAATGATTGATAAATAGATAAAGCCCCTAACGGGGCTTTTTTTTATGGAAATATTACTTTTTACAGGTGGATGTACTGTATAAAAATACCGTTTCTGTTGCGGGTATCCACGTGTTTTGGAGGTGTTCCCTATTTGATCCATTGATTAAAACCCCTATATTGTCGTACCCTAATACCTATAATTGATCCGCTATGGAAATAAAGCTTGAAAAGATCCTATCCCTGCAGGAAAAAATCCGCCTGCAACTGGATAACAAATTATTTCCCGTACTCAAATTACATCTTTATACTTTTCTCCAGCACATCAGGAACATCGGTATTTCTGACCAGTTAGATGATTATGAACGGCGCAAACTTCGCGTATTCAATTTGCTGAATTTCTTCCAGCTGTTTACAGGTATTTTGATCCCGTTGATCGGTTTGTTACATGATGATCAGATGCCCACCGGGATCTGGGTACTTTCCTGTTTACCCAGTTCACTGAGTGCCGCTGTTCTATTCTTCAATTATTATCATAAATACCAGCATGCTCAGTTGAGCTATTTTATTTTATACCCTTTCTTCACAGGTTTCGTATACCTGCAGGGGATGAACCCGGGCGTGGAACTGCATTTTATATTATATGGAGTGCTTGCCGTATTCTTTTTAAAGGATATGGGTTATATGTTGTTCACGATCGCCCTTACCATGGTCAACTACTTTGTTCTTTCAGTTTTATTGAAGGATTTTATTTACGAACTCAAGCATGAAAACAGGATTTTATATTTCCTGAACCACCTTCTGGCGTTGGGCTTTATATTTTATGGCCTATTCCTGATCAAAAAAGAAAACACCGGATATCAATTTAAGATCCTCGCTAAACAGAGGATACTGCACCGCAAAAATTTAGAGATTAGACAGCAAAAGGAAGTGATTACAGAAAAAGCCGAACAACTGGAAGCCCAAAAGGCGGAACTCACAGAGCTCAACTCCATCAAAAGCAAACTATTCTCTGTCATTTCCCATGATCTCAAAACACCCATGTATGCGTTGCGCAACCTGTTCAGAAATATGCACCAGAAGAACATGCCGGCTGAGGAAATGCAGAACCTGGTACCTGATGTGCTAATGGACCTGAATTATACGATCGGACTGATGGAAAACCTGCTTCAGTGGTCTAAAACACAAATGCATTCCAGTTCCGTGAGGCCTGAAGAATTAAATATTACCAAAATGATTGTTGAAGTGATGCAGGTGCTGCGACTTCAGGCAGAAGCCAAGCAAATCAATATTGAACCCAGAAGCAGTGCTCCTGTTTACATTCTGGCCGACAAAGACATGGTGAACCTGGTACTCCGGAATTTATTATCCAACGCCATCAAGTTCACCCCACAGCATGGAACCATTGAAATTGGCGTGAATCAGCTCACGTCATTTGTGGAAGTGTATGTGCAGGATTCCGGAACAGGTATCAGCAGGGAAGCTCTATTGAAAATCAATGAAAATAACTTTTATACCACCAAAGGAACTGCAAGTGAGTCGGGCACGGGTCTGGGATTAATGCTTTGTAAGGAATTCCTGGCCAAGAATGGTGGACAAATGCACATTGAAAGCGAGATGGGTAAGGGTAGTATTTTCTCTTTCACCCTTCCCCGTTCAGCTTAACTGCCAGACCTACACCATTTACATATTTGTCAACCAGCCAATAAGGCTGTTATAAACTATCAGGCTTTATTTTTTCCTTATTTAAAACAGCCATGGTGATCCTGCTGATACAAATCAGCCGTTCTTCCTGGTCTTTAATTTCTATGTGCCACACCTGCGTGGAACCACCCAAATGCATGGGCTTTGCCACACCGCGCACGGTGGCGCCGAATTTTGCGGACCTGATGTGATTGGCATTGATGTCTAATCCCACACAATATTTTTGCTGAGGGTCCACCACCAGGTTGGCCGCCAGACTTCCCAACGTTTCTGCCAGTGCTACTGAAGCTCCACCATGAAGGATGCCCATAGGCTGAACCGTTCTTTCATCTACCAGCATGGTACCACACAGGAAATCAACGCCGATCTCAGAAATAGTAATGCCAAGGTGTTCCACCATGGTGTTCTTTCCACGCTGCTGTACTTCTTCCAAAGAAAAATTTTTTATCCAGATGGCCTTCATCAATTCAGTTAAGTTACATGATCCAGTTGGTCAATCTGTTTTTTATAGGTGGGTGGAAGGATTACCGATTTAATGATTTGATCCCATTTCAGGTAGCGGCTGAGTCGATAGAATGGTACCGCAGGAGCCAACCATGAAATAGAATTGAATTGGAGCAACTTTTTCACTTTGTGCGGCATCACTAATTTCTGCGCTTCCTTCAAAATAACAAACCGGGGGGCTCCAAGATGTTTTTTATATTGTTTGAAAAGGTCACGGGTACAGGGGCTGTTTTCGAGGTCGTGGTCCAGGTGCGTTGCTCTTACCGGAAGCCAGTCTGCATAAGTAGTTGGCAGGCCGGTAAGGTTCATGGCAGTTCCCACTCGAAAAAATACATTATACACTTCCTGCTTTTCTTCAATAGATAACTTTCTCTCCAGTAGTTCAAAGGAGGCAATGGAGTAATCAATCAGCATGAATAAAACATCCCTGTAAGCCCAGTCGGGAATGGTTGATCCGCGGGCTTTTTCAACACCTGAATGAATCTGTACAATTTTATGGATGGCTTCCATCGCTTCCTGGTGGGTAGAGAAAACAATCTTTCTGGCATAGGTCACTGTGGAAAAAAGCCGGCCGATGGGGTCTGCAGGAAGCTTGCCGGTGAAGTACAACCAGTCCACTGCCTTATTCAGGGCGAATTCCGCTGCGGCTCCGGCAAAGATGAAAAGTACGGTGTCGCTTTTGCTCCATATTTTTCTAACGATCGAATCATTGTTGACAAATGGTTCCATACAGGACACCAAATATCAGGGATTTTACACACCCGCTGTACAATCACCTCCGGGGCGATCAAAGTTTAATTGTATCTTTTGAACTAATTTTTTGTATGATTAAAAATATTTTTTTTCTCACCTTCCTGTTGCTGACTTCAATTTTGGTGAGGGCGCAGGCAGATTATAAAGTGGTATTCGACCTCACCAGCAAGGACAGCCTGGATCAGAGATCAGTAATCCGGTGGCTCCGCGAAATTTCAGGCGGCTCGCCAGATGCCCAGATGGAAGTAGTGATGTATGGACAAGGGATTGCATTGGGAGTGAAAGGGAAGTCTTATATGCCTGATGCTATTTTGCAATTAGCCGCACAGCGAAACATTACCTTCAAAGTATGTGCGATAGCACTAAAAAACCAGGGTATTGATCCCAGCCAGTTATTGCCAGGCATAACAACGACCCCGGACGGGATTTACGAGATCATCCAAAAACAAAATACCGGGTGGGGATATATCAAGGTGAAGAACTGAACTGCTGTTAATCGATCGGAAGATGGGAAGACTTGTTGCGATCGCACATCGTCAGCATGATTTGCACCACATGCAACAGGTCCCTGTATAAAGTTGGTTTTCTGAAAAAAGTACAGCCATGCTTTTGGCATAATTTGATATCATCTTCACGTGAGGAAGTAGTAAATACCATCACCGGTATTTTTTTGAACTGTGGTTTGTCTTTCAGCCACAATAACACTTCATTACCGCTCATCACGGGCATGTTCAGGTCAAGAACAATGAGACAGGGCAATGCAGCGCCCTTTGTTTCAAAATAAGAAACCACTTCAGTACCATTCTTCGCCTGGAGAAGGTGGTATTTCATCGACAATTGTTCCAGCGCTTCTTTCACCGATTCAAAATCGTCGTAATCATCTTCTGCATAGAGTATGAGGGGCTTATTGTTAGGGTCCATACATGCGATTGTTAGTACAACTCATCCGGCGGGCTATGGATCAGGCAATAGCGGATGGATGAGAAGACGAAAGTAATGAGCTTTTAGAAAAATTACGCACTACTATAAATAAGATAAAACCGGTAGCAGCGCCCAATGTATTTAGGAAAATATCATCCACATCGCAACTGCGATAACTTGTCGACAGCTGCATCACTTCAATGCTTGTTGAAATCATAAAAGCTACTGGTATCATGACCCAGGCCTGCCGGCAATTTTTGTATAAAACGGGAAGGTATACACCAAGCGGCAGCAACATCATGAAATTGCCTACAATCTGAATACTGGATAAATGATAAATCCTGAACATCTTAAATAACTCAAGGTTCACCCTGTCCCTGACTGCAATCCGGTGCATAGCCGAAGTCCACCAGTGATGGATAGATACTTCCCTGAAGGCAATAAAATAACCGGTTACTATCAAAACCATGAATATATACAGGAAGAAACTTGATTGGGCGCACAGCTGAAAAATGGAACGCTGTTTTCGGATCACCACCTCCACCAGTATCCACCCGTATAACAATATAAAACCTGCTGCCATCAAAAAAAACCGTTGACTCCTTATTGGGTGGTAGTCGGCAGCATGAGCATTCCAGTAAAATATGCCCATAAGCAATACCGGAAACATGACGGCTAATTTTTTGGCTAATATGCTCATTTAAAATGGATGTGAGTCGGTTGGTAAGACAGTACACCTAAAATACAAAGTGTTTAGGTAAAACAAAGAATTGAATGGGTTCCCATTAAGAATACAGCATTGAATGTAACCTTTCAATGCTCACTATGACTTCAACTAAGTTCAATTGATTGGTGCCGGTATTCGCCAAATGCCATCCTGAACTTTTGTACATTTAGTAAAACATTTATTATGAAAATAATCACCATTACTTTCTGCGCCGCCATTCTTTTATGCGCCTGTAACAGCGAAGAAAAGAAAGCCAATGAAACTAAGGAAGCTTCAAAGGTGGCTGTTGTAAATGAAACCAAAACGGATCCGGTTCCTGATTCCATGCTAATGAAAAACTGGCAGGCATATATGACGCCAGGTAAAGAACACCAGTTAATGGCTTCCTGGGACGGAGTCTGGAACGGAAGTGTCACCACCTGGAACAATCCAGGCTCGCCACCATCTACCAGCACCATGGAAGTAAATAATAAAATGGTACTAGGTGGAAGATATCAGCAGTCAACTTACAAAGGAACCATGATGGGCCAGCCTTTTGAAGGGATCAGCACGACGGGTTTTGACAATGCTAAAAAAGAATTTGTCAGCACCTGGGAGGATAATATGGGTACGGGTATTGCAAAGGCAAGTGGTCCATGGGATGAAGCCTCAAAGAGTGTCACCTTAACAGGAAATATGATGGAAGGGACTTCAGGAAAAGAGGTGGGTTTTAGGGAAATCCTGAAGATCGTGGATGAAGACCACCAGATCATGGAAATGTATGGTCCCGGCGCTGATGGAAAGGAATTCAAAACGATGGAGATTAAGTATACCAGGAAGAAATAGAAGAAAGTCGCGCAAGCGGACTTTTTTTGGTACTATGATATTGATCGTATTTGGATAGGATTCTGTGATCGCCGCCCATAATCGTGTAAAGAAAATCATGCATTTATGTTACTGCGGGAAATCTCATGAGAACTCTCAAAAATGAAAGTAATAAATATACTATTTTATAAAAATGATTATTATTTAATCAATTATTATAATAGGCAGCGAAGTGTGATCACATATTCGCATTTATTTGAGTAATGAAAGGAATTTCATCTTTATAATAAAATCCAGAATCAATTTTCTAATTGATGGATGGGTTTCTTGGATGAAAAATTAAATTATAATCTGAATATCAACTTCGATAAACTTCTTACAGAATATTTACTTACAGAAACTAACTGAACAATATTGCCCCAAGCC
>JANLYU010000336.1:0-8616 GCA_031365785.1 Flavisolibacter sp.
CCGCCCAAACAGCTTATGAAAAAGATTCCAGTTTCTGGCAAACCGTACGGGTGGAACCCCTCTCTGATAAAGAAATCAGATATGTCCGGTATCGCGACAGTATTTACCAGGTAGCACACACTAAATCTTACCTGGATTCGATGGACCGTAAAATGAACCGCATCACCTGGAAAAAGATTGGTTTCCTTGGACAAACCTTTTATAACAGACTGAAAGAAAGGACCTGGGTACTACCACCCATCATAGCATTATACGAGCCGTTTCAATTTGGCGGCGCGCGCATTCACCCCTCTTTTTATTATTATAAGAGATATGGTTCCAGGAAAGACGTAACAGTTTTCACTGACATCAGCTTTGGCCTGAGAAATAAAGACATCAATGGAAGTGTTCAGTTCAAAAGAATGTACAATCCTTTTAACCGGGGATTTTACACGTTCGAAGCCAACCGCGATTTCGACCACATTTATGAAGGTGATGCATGGATCAACCAGATTAAACGAAGTTCTTATTTTTTAAATAATTTTCTTGCTGCCGGTCATGGTCTGGAAGTGATCAATGGACTTTCGTTGTACGTGGAAGGAGATATGGTATTAAGAAGATCTTTGATCGGCTACAAAACCAATCCGAGAGCGGACAGTTTGTATAATTCTGCTATTATAAAAAGCCTGTTTGGCAATACATTTGTTCATAATGAACCGATCGTCTTTGCCCCTTTCAATGCAGTTTACAGCAAAGTCACCCTAAAATATACACCCAAGCAACGCTATATCAGGGAACCAAAAGAAAAGATCATCCTTGGTTCCAAATGGCCCACCTTTTATGCCACATGGAAAAAAGGGTATCCTTCGATACTAACCAGTCAGGTTAATTTTGATTACCTGGAATTAGGGCTGGAACAGGTGATCAATTTGGGTACCCTGGGAAATCTTCATTACAATTTCAAGACCGGGGATTTCATGAATAAAAAAGATCTGAAACCTTTGGATTATACTTATATGCGTCGCGGTGATCCTTTTCTATTTATGAACCCTGACGAAGCGTTCCAGGCTTTGGATTCCACTTTTCCATTGTTTGACAGATTTTACCAGGTTCATCTTGTACATGAATTCAATGGGGCATTGCTGAATAAAATTCCTTTACTTAAAAAATTGCAGCTGCGGGAAATTGCCGGCGGAGGTTTTCTAATTGCACCTGAAAGGAACCTGAGGTATGCGGAATTGTTTACCGGAGTAGAACGAGTGTTTAAATGGCCATTCAACCCCTTAACCAAATTTAAAGTAGGCGCGTATGTGGTCAGCTCACTGGCCAATCATTTCAATAATCCACTTCAGTTTAAAGTAGGTCTCACCACCTGGAATAAACGAAAAAATAAGTGGCGGTAACTCTCACTCTTATTCCATGGATTCAAAAAATGGCTGTACCGACATCCAGAAGGCATCCAGGGCAATCATCCGGGTTTTAAAAAATGAAATTAAACAGGGCCAGTCCTCTTTTTTAAATACACTGCATCCTACCTGCTTCCTGCTGATACTGCTTACCAATTCGCCATGAGAATTGACGAAGGAAAAATCCCAATCCCATTCTTCTCCCAACTCCGCATGAAGAAGATGCTTTAGCTGGATGAATTGTTCAAAATACTGTTTTCGGATGTCCGGTTGGGGATGAGTAATTTCAATAGAGATGAAACTTTCCATGCGGTCAGCCTCCATGCGAAAATGAATATGCTTGTCTCCCGTTTTATAATTAATCCAGTTGATCCTCGTTCCCTCTGCATTAAGAACAGGCATCATATACAGACCTAATGTCTTCCAGAACTGCTCCCGCCATTCACTGGCATCCCTCGCCGTGTACATCCGCAAATGTAAAGAGCAGCCACCTTAAATTGTTTCAGGCAATAGGATATTGAATGTAGTTCCGGCAGTTTCTCAGCAACCTTCCATCCAAAAGAAACGTATATTCATATATACACTTTATTACCAGGGAATAAGAGGCATCAGGATTAGTACCATGAAAAATATCACCATTTGTTGGCTGTTTATATTTTCCTTTCCCCTGATGGCCATGGCCGATCACATCACGGGTGGTGAAATGTATTACACGTTTTTGGGAAAGAACAACGGGCAAAATCAATATGCAGTCACGCTGAAATTATATATGAGGTGTAGTAGTGGCAGACCTTTCAATAATCCCACCATAGTTTCTATTTTTGATAAAGTTACCGGTACCCGCTTCACGGATCTATTTGTAAATCTTAGCAAACAGGAAAATATAAGCCTTCCTGTAAATAGTAATCCCTGTATCACTAATCCCCCATCTGTATGTTATGATGTGGGATATTATAATTTCAATGTAGCACTACCTGCTTCTACGCATGGATATGTTTTAGCCAGTCAGGTTAATTTCAGGATCGGAGGCATTCACAACCTGATGCCAGGTTATGGTACCATCGGAGCAACCTACAGTGCGGAGATTCCAGGTAGCAGTGATCTGGACGATGCATCTACCAATAATAGCGCGCATTTCATTGGAAATGATCTGGTAATGATCTGTAAAGAGAATTCTTTCAATTATAGTTTTGCTGCTTCTGATGCGGATCATGACCAGCTCCAGTATTCATTTTGTGGTGCGTATATTAGTGGTAGTACAGGCACAGTTTCCCCTACCCCTGCGCCTCCTTTCGAAGAAGTGCCTTATGGAACCGGATATGCGGCTAACGCTCCTTTAGGACCGAATGTGCAAATTGATGAGAGCAGTGGTATGATCTCAGGCATAGCACCCACCACCGGAGTGTATGTGGTGACTGTTTGTGTAAAAGAAATCAGGAATGGCAAAGTGATTGCCACGCAACGAAAAGACCTGCAGATATTTATTGCGCCCTGTTCGATAGCTGCAGCGGTGCTGTTACCTGAATATCAGCTTTGCCGGTCTTCCAATACACTATCCATAACCAATGGTTCTACCAGTCCTTTAATCCATTCTTACAACTGGCAATTTTTTGACCCCAATGGCAATACCATTTTTACTTCCACTACTCCAACAACTACCTATACTTTCGCAGATACAGGAATCTACAGAGTAAAATTGTCCATCAACCAGGGTGAACCCTGCTCTGATTCTTCTTCATCACTGGTGAGGGTATATCCAGGTTTGATTCCTTCCTTTTCGGTACAGGGTATTTGCTTTACCAAGCCCACGAATTTTATAGATGCAACAACCATTGGCTATGGAACAATTACTTCATTGAACTGGACTTTTGGTGAAGCTTCCTCTACTCTTAATACTTCACAGGTTAAAAATCCTGTATTCACTTACGCCTCGCAAGGTTCAAAGGAGGTGCAGCTTATTGTTTCTACTTCAAAAGGATGCAGAGACACCTTGGTTAAAATACTTTCCATCCTGGATAAATCTCCATTACAACTTACTTTTAAAGACACACTTACCTGTAAAGGCGATTCCTTACAATTGAAAGCTGTGGGAAGTGGTAACTTCACGTGGATCCCTTCTACCGACATCTTGCTTCCAAATACCGCTACACCCGTAGTGGCGCCTTTGAAAACAACTGTTTATGTGGTTCATGTCAGTGACAATGGTTGTACCAATTCTGATTCAGTGCGGGTACGGGTGGTGGACCGAGTGCGTCTTGAAGTCATGAATGATACCGTGATCTGCAAAGGCGATACCGTCAGGTTAAGGGTCTTTTCTGATGCGCTTCATTATTCATGGACATCTGTACCACAAGTTTCCAATGCAGGTCCGGATACACTGGTAGTGACTTTCATCAAAACACTTTACCATGTCACCGCAAATACAGGAAGTTGCCTGGCATCAGGCAATATTCTGGTCAGCACAATACCTTATCCGTTTGTTTTTGCAGGAAACGATACAACTATCTGTTATCATGCCGAAGCAAGCCTCCACGGGGTAACCAATGCAACAGAATACAAATGGTTACCCTCAGGTTCCCTGAAGGATGCCACCCTTTTGGATTCTAAAGCCATTCCTACAATAACTACATTTTATATTCTTTCAGCCACAGGCAACCAGGGATGTCCAAAGCCATCTATGGATACGGTAGTAGTCCAGGTACAACCAAAAATTAGAGCAAATGGAGGAAGAGATACAGCCGTCATTGTCGGACAGCCTTTGCAATTAAATGCCTCCGGTGGATTATCTTATCAATGGTTTCCCGGCAACTTTCTGTCTGCCAGCAATAGTTCGCATCCCATTGCTACATTTTCTTCCGAAACTGAAAAGGTCAGGTTCCAATTAGTGGCATTTGATCAGGCAGGTTGTTCTGACACCACTTCACTCACGGTAACTATTTATAAAACCATTCCTGAGGTGTTTGTTCCTACAGCCTTCACTCCCAACAAAGATGGTAAAAATGACTTACTAAGGCCTGTTGCTGCAGGCATATCACAGGTCCAATTATTCCAGATTTTTAACAGGTGGGGCCAGTTGATGTATGGCACTTCCTCATTAAGCGGTCCCGGCTGGGACGGTACCTTTCAGGGCAAATTACAGCCACCCGGCACTTTTATATGGGTGGTAAAAGCCACAGATTACCTCGGTAAATCCTATTTCAAAAAAGGGTTGGTGACCCTGATCTGGTAAAAGTGACGAGATGTGGCGCCACTTCCTCAACTTTTTGACTGAATTTGAAGATTTTTCAGTATTTCATTACTGAATTGATTTATGGCACACTATTCTCCTTATATACCTTAATTAAACCGGAATATATGAAACAAGTGTTGCAAAGATTAATGGTGGCTGATACGACACATGATAAATTTAATATGAGCACCACAATTTTCATGATACTTCTCTTTCTTACCTTCTGGGGAGTCAGTTTTTATGTTCTGGTGAACAGTCTTGCCTAAAATATTTTAATCTGGACATATACTAAGCTTTGGCAATGCCAGGGCTTTTTATTTTCCTGTATCCTCAGTTTATCTTTGTGGGAATGTCCAACCATAAAATTCTACCGGCAACCAGCAAAAATATTCAAGATCTTGTGCAGTTAGTGAACAGCGCCTACCGGGGAGAAGAAGCCAAACAGGGATGGACTCATGAAGCAGACCTGATAGATGGAACTCTGAGAACTGATGCCTCCTCGATAGGTGAAATGATGGATGATCCTGAGGCCACCATCCTTATTTACATAAACGACCATAAGATTTATGGTTGTGTATACCTTCAGAAAAGAGATTTGCACCTTTACCTCGGTATGCTTACCGTTTCACCTACTTTCCAGGCCAGGGGTATTGGCAAGCAATTGATTATTGCCGCAGAAGACTTTGCCAAAAAAGAAAATTGTTTTTCCATTGAAATGTCAGTCATTTCAACCCGCCATGAATTGATTGCCTGGTATGAACGAAGAGGCTACCAATCTACCGGAAGGCGAAAACCATTCCCCGACGATAAAAAATTTGGAACCCCTAAAGAATTTATTGAATTTATCATCCTTGAAAAAAAGTTATAACTACAATCCCATCCACTGATCAGTGCCATCTTTGCAGAATATCCTTCAACTTCTGATTCATCAATTACATCTATATGGTCAAGGCATATAATTTTTTAGGCAGCTGGCAACTATTTCCGGAGAAAGGAAATTATGAAAACGGGGAAAGGCCTAAAAGTGGCCTTTACAAAGTGGAAGCTGCCGAACAAAAAAACCAGCTGATCATCAGCCATAGCTGGGTTTCCCTTGAAAACAATGGATTCAGTTCTCAATACCGTGTAATCGCCGATAGCGATATGCATGCTTTTGAAGACCATGGTTTGGCGGATGAAGTTCAGGTTTTGTTAACCGACAGTATCACTTTTGAAATGCATTTTTACAAAGATGGCCGGCCCCTGCTCCATGTCGTGCATGAGATTGAACCAAATGGGTATTTAAAAATTACAGAGCAGGGCTTTAAAGAAAAAGGGAGTTCGTTTACCAACACTTCTTTTTACCACAAGCAAATGAGTGTAATACCTTATTCTTCCTCCGTATCCGGTGCGTTGATCAGGCCTACGGAAGAAGGTGTGATCCGGCACAAGTCGCTAACTGCCATGGAAGAGCAAACCAATATGCAACTCGACCAAATCCGTAAGCAAATTGAACTACTGGCTCTGCAGGCTCAGGAAATCCACAAAAGGAAAGAATTATCACAATTGATTTATAGTGCCAGGTTATCTTTTAAGCCAGACATCGGGCAGGTTTATTACCTCTACCAGAAATCGAATAAGGAATATATGATCTCATTAATATCACCCAAAGAATGGGGTGGATCTATGCCCTATAAAAATTTTGTCGCTGCCGTTCAGTTACTTGCCGACCATACCTGGAAAGAGTTATGAAGCAATGGGAATATATGAAATTGCTTCACAGGGCCTTACAATACCGTTACCGGTCCGACAAAGAGGAAATCAATTTTCTCCTGAATGATATCAAAAAAGGAGATACTGTATTTGACGTGGGAGCGCACAAGGGTGGTTATACTTATTGGATGAAGCAAGCATGCGGGCACACCGGTAAAGTAGTTGCCTTTGAACCACAATCAACCGGAACTGACCTGCTTCAAATGGTTTTTGGGAATACGGTCCGGGTAGAACACCTTGCCTTATCTGATCAAGCAGGAACCCATTCATTATTCATTCAGCCACAGTCTTACGATGTATCTTTCGAAGCTTCTCTTGACGACAGGTATGAGCCTCGCATCATAGAAACGGTTACCCTTACCACTCTGGATATGTATTGCAGTCAACACCAGTTCCATCCATCTTTTATAAAAATTGATGCGGAAGGTCACGAACAACAAATTATCCGGGGAGGAGAATACATACTCCGGAATGTGAAACCCACACTTTTAATAGAGAGTGAAATCAGACATATTGGACAGGAAGCTATGTTCCATCTTTTCCATCAGATTTGTAGTTATGGATACCGGGGGCATTTTTATTTCAATGGGAAAAAAAGGCCGCTTAGTGACTTTAATAGCCACATTCACCAGAATAGTTCCCTGATTCCCAAAAACAAATATGCCAACAATTTTATTTTTACCAGTACCGGGACCATACCTGCATGAGAATGCCTTTCATGTAACTGAATCCTGCATCTTTGCACCGAATGACAAAACTTTCTGTAAACATCAACAAACTGGCTACACTGCGCAATAGTCGTGGTGGAAATAATCCAGATATCGTAAAGGTAGCCATAGATGCCCAACGATTTGGTGCCGATGGAATCACGGTGCATCCTCGCCCGGATGAAAGACATATTCGATATGATGATGTGCGGGCTATAAAAAAAATCATCACCACAGAATATAATATTGAAGGGAACTCAAAAGAACAAAAATTTATAGACCTTGTTCTTGAAACAAAACCCGAGCAGGTGACACTGGTGCCAGATGAACTGAACCAACTGACATCAGACCACGGGTGGGATACTGTTAAGCAGGGTAACTATCTTAAAGAAATCATCAGTGTATTTCACCAGGCGGGAATACGAGTATCCATATTCGTTGATCCGGTAGAGGCCATGATTGAAGGCGCTGCCCGAACCGGAACAGACAGGGTTGAATTATATACTGAGCATTATGCAAGGGAAGCGGAGGCCGGAAGAAAAGAAACCGCCATTCTTCCATATATCGCTTCTGCCAAACTTGCCAGCACCTTGGGTTTGGGTATTAATGCCGGCCATGACCTTACATTAAATAACCTCCATTTTTTTTATAAAAATATACCCTGGCTGGATGAGGTGAGCATCGGCCATGCACTGGTATGTGATGCTATCTATCTTGGTTTTGAAAACTCCATTCAACTGTATAAAAGACAGTTGAAATAGTAATTCATCCAACCGTTAACTAACATCATGAAAGGATACACTCACTTCTTTGCTGTAACATTTGCAGATATACTTTCATCCATGTATTACTTATCATTACACCTCAGCCATCAATGAAATTTCTGGTAAGGATCGTTGGGAAGGGACCGATGCGCCCAACACCCCCAAAGAGCTCATCATAAGAGATTTCCCTAATTTTTTACTGAGCTTCCTTTGCATACCTGAGGTAGATTTCCTTTTATTATAAATGATAATTCCAAGTGTTACGAGGGCAGCCGCTGCTATTACCTTGACGAGCATGGATCCTTTCGCGTCAGGAATATGTGTAGGTCTGCCATCTTCGTCAAATACAACAGCTTCCTTTACATACCTGCCATTGGCCGGAATTCCTAATTTCCAGAAATCTTTTGCCAGTTTATGCAATTCCTTTCGGGCATCTTTTCCATACATCGGTTGACCATGACCGGTAGCCAGAACAGCGGGTTCCATGGCAGCAAGCTCTTTTACAGACCTTGCCGCGGCACCCCAATCAGGCGTAAAATATTTAGGAGGTCCGCTGACCACTTTTTTCTGAGTGGCAACGGCCAGAAGAGATTCCTGTATAGTTGTAACAAATGCATCACCCGCAATCATTACGCCATCCTTTTCCCTGAACAGGCTGATATGTCCGGGGGTATGACCTGGCGTATGCACCCACGACCATTCCTCCAATTCTGTTATAGTACCTCCTTCAGGCAATTCTTTCAAATAGTCAGATGCATCCAGTGGAGCCTTTGGAAAAA
>JANLYU010000346.1:0-6216 GCA_031365785.1 Flavisolibacter sp.
TGCTAAAGACCTGTTACAGGCACCCGAGGAATGGGTGAGAAAAAATATGACGGTGGTGGTTCAAAGAACCCTCCATGAACTGAAAGGGTTCCGGTGCATTCATTTTGAAAGAGACACTCCCGTAAGAAAAAATATTTGCACCTCCCGTTCCTTTGGTCAGCTCATCACCGATAAAAAAGAAATCAGACAGGCAATAGCAAAATTTACTTCCTCCTGTTCGGAAAAACTCCGCCATGAAAAAACATGTGCTCGAAAGTTGCAGGTCTTTATTCAAACTAATCCCCACCGCCCTCAGGACGCGCAGTATTTTCAGTCTGTTACACTCCAGCTGGAAGTCGCAAGCAATGCCACTACGGAGCTGATGCTCCATTCCATGAAGGGTCTTGATATGATTTTCCAGCCAGGTTTTCAATACCAGAAAGCAGGTGTGGTGGCCCTGGACCTTATTTCCTGTGAAGCGGTTCAATTGGGGTTGTTTGAAAAGGTTTCCCCTAAAAGTAGGAAGCTCATGAAGTCTCTTGATGAGGTGAACCAACAATTTGGAAAAGATATGGTGCGTTTTGGTGTCCAGGATTATGGCAACCGGTGGAAACTCAAGCAGGATTTTATGTCTAAAAGTTATACCACACGCACAGAACATATGATGAAAGTGAAAGCCTGCTGATGTTCAACCCTTTTGCCCCCTTTACTAAAGACCTGTTGCACGGTTACATCGCGCATGGAAAAGTATTTTTTGTACGTCAAACTTTTCCACGCGGAAGGTCTGCGCTTGATAAAGGTGTGAAGGGTTATTTTTTATTTAGTCACTACGATAACCTCGTTACGGCCCAGGACCATTTCGGCACCATTGCCAGCGATCCCTTTCGTTTTTTATATGAGGTTCATCTCCCCGCTCACCGGGGCAGGCTGGAGCTGGCGGCAAGCGGATTGAAAGAGTACAGGAATTTCGCCGCTGTTTTTACTCCCGACTGGGATCGTCACCATGCCACAAGGATCAAGGATAAATTAAGAATGTTTATCAAGAAACTGGGATGGAATCCTCACCGTGATGAAGGCGTTCAAACAAATTATGAAATTCAGTTTGGTGAATTGTTTATCAGGATTAAATTTGGAGGTAGGGAGGTCAAGGTGAGGCTGGAAGAGATTGAAAAGATCTTTTAAATTTTACGGAGGTCCTGGATGACTGCAGCCCCTATTCGATACAGTGAATAGTATCATTTAAAATTTAAAAGTGGTCCGGCCATCTTTATAAATTAGTTTGCTTCGCAGGAAGTTGTAACTTTTATAAATTTTTTGAAACTTTTGCTTGAATAAAATGAATCAGCCCATCAATTATAAAAACCTTCTGGTCATCGCCCTGATGCTGGCGGGATGTGCAAGTTCCTATCTTGAAAAGGACAAACGACAGATCATTGCAAAAAATGAGGTGCGTCAAAGGCTTCCTGAAAACGCCGCATTATTTGATATTTCCAATTTTGGAGAAGATACCCTTACAACACTGGGAGCGGCTCATCCCCTTATCCGGTATACCATCGATTTTCATTACCAGGACAGTACTGGAAATATCGTTCAAAAAAAAGGGACTGTTTTATTTACACCTGACGGCAGCTCTCTTATCAAAACAGAAATCACGGACCGTAATCCCGGTTCCGAATAATTTATATGATGCAGGCCAACAACCAACGCTTTCTTGCCCTTGACATTTTCCGGGGAATGACGATTTGCTTTATGATCATAGTAAATACGGGCGGCAGTGGCGCAGAAGCCTATGCTCCCTTATTACATGCCAAATGGCATGGTTTCACACCCACTGACCTGGTATTTCCTTCCTTTCTTTTTGCAGTGGGTAATGCCATGAGTTTCTCTCTTGAAAAGGCGAGGGCTCTGGGAAATCAAAAATTTCTTTCAAAGATTTTTAAACGTACTGTCCTCATCTTTTTACTGGGGTACCTGATGTATTGGTTTCCATTTTTCCGGCTGGACCAACAACATCATATCCTAGCAGCACCCATGGCACATACCCGCATCATGGGAGTATTGCAAAGGATTGCCTTGTGCTATTTTTTTGGTTCCCTGCTGATTCATTTTCTCCCGGCCAGGAAAGTAATGATTGCCAGTGTTTTACTCCTGCTGGGTTATTGGGGGCTGCTTCTTGCTTTCGGCAACCACCAACAACCCTACAGCATCCTGGGAAATGCAGGCCTTTATTTAGACAAATTTTTGATGGGCAACAACCACCTGTATCATGGTGAGGGCATCCCATTTGATCCGGAAGGATGGCTCAGCACCTTGCCGGCTATTGTGAACGTAGTAGCAGGTTATTTTGCAGGAAGGTTCATACAACAGCATGGAAAAGGATTCGCAACCATTGCACAGTTGCTCCTGGGCGGTGTTTTATTTATTTTCCTGGCACTCACATGGGACATGTTTTTTCCCATCAATAAAAAATTATGGACGAGTTCTTTTGTGCTCCTGACTTCCGGCATAGACTTATGTATTTTGGGTGCCCTATTATATCTCATTGAAATCCGAAACTACAGGCAAGGCGCGTTGATCAGGTTTTTCGTGATCTTCGGAGTTAATCCACTGTTCATTTATCTGTTGTCTGAATTATTGGCTACCATATTTTATATGATACCGGTAGGAAACGAAAGTTTTTTTGGATGGATCAATGAGGTGGTTTTCCAAAAAGTAGCACCGGGTCCTGCCGGGTCTTTCCTTTTTGCTTTCTCTTTTATGTTGCTTTGCTGGTCTGTTGGATGGTGGATGGACAGGAAAAAAATCTATGTAAAAGTCTGATGAAACGTGTTCCATTTGCTATTGGAATACGTACTCATCTGCTGCCTCCTTTTCAGAAATGATTCTATCTGAAACTTCATGCTAAGATGAAAATTTACTTAAATTGCTCCATCATAAATCAATTACATGGCTGACAATAAAACCAGGCGATCATTTATTACCAATGTAACAAAAGGTGTGATCGGGGCTGCAATTTTCCCTTCTGTAATTACTTCGAAAGACAGGGCGAAGCACCTCCGTGAATTCATGAAAGCTCGCCAGCAACATGGACCCAATGACCAGTTGCAGATAGCTTTGATTGGATCAGGTGGCATGGGCGTTGCAGACACCAATACCGCCATAACCGTTCCGGGGATCAAACTCATTGCCGTTTGCGATCTGTATGACGGTCGTCTTGCAGAAGCCAAAAAAAGGTGGGGAAATGACCTGAAGACTACCAAAGATTACAGGGAGATACTGGAAATGAAAGAAGTGGATGCAGTGATCATTGCCACACCTGACCACTGGCACAAGGATATTTCCGTGGCAGCCATGAATAAAGGAAAACATGTTTATTGTGAGAAACCCATGGTTCACGACATCACTGAAGGACCTGCGGTGATTGCTGCGCAGGATAAGAACAAAGTAGTGTTCCAGGTAGGTAGCCAGGGTTTGAGTTCCCTGGGTAACGAAAAAGCAAAAGCCCTGTTGAAACAAGGCGCTATTGGTCAACTCAATTATGCCGAAGGTTTCTGGTCTCGCATGTCACCCACTGGCGCCTGGCAGTATCCTATACCTGCGGATGCTTCACCAAAAACAGTTGACTGGGATACCTTCATTGCGAATACTCAAAAAAGGCCCTTTGATGCCACGCGTTTTTTCAGGTGGCGCAACTATCGTGATTATGGTACCGGGGTATCAGGTGACCTCTTCGTGCACTTATTCTCCAGCCTTCACCTGGTAACAGGTTCTCTCGGTCCTAATAAAGTGATGGCTACAGGAGGTTTGAGGTACTGGAAAGACGGTCGTGAAGTACCCGATATTATGCTGGGCATGTTTGACTACCCTGAAACAGCTATTCATCCAGCCTTCAACCTTTCTTTGAGAGTAAATTTCGTTGATGGAACTGGTGGCACCAATTATCTTAGAATGGTAGGAAGCGAAGGATCCATGACAGTGGAGTGGGACAAGGTGACGCTTTTCCGGAACAAATCAATGGTAGATGCCAATGATCCACTGCTACAAACCAAAAATTCACCGGATGGCAAAGAATATGTGTACGAACGCAAGTCAATGGTGGAACCAGACAAGGTAGAATATACCGCGGAACAAGGTTATAAGGGTGCTCACTTTGATCATTTTTACAACTGGTCTACAGCAATCCGTAATAAGGGCTCCGTGGTAGAAAATGCTTTATTTGGTTACCGCGCAGCTGCACCTGCTCTTCTTTGCAATGACAGTTATTTCGGAAACAAAATCATTCAATGGGATCCACAGAATCTAAAATTGGTGACAACTAAATAATAAATATGAAAAAATACAGTCTTCTGCTTTCTTTGTTCCTCCTGATGCTTGGTTGTGCAACAACAAAAAATTCAACCAACAGTTTGTCCAAAAAAGAAGCGGAACAGGGGTGGAAATTATTATTTGATGGCAGTACGCTCAATGGCTGGCGCACCTACCAGAACAAGTTATCTGATTCCTGGTCGGTGCAGAATGGAACGCTTTATTGTAAAGGCAGCCCCACTAATAAATCAGACATGCGTGCTGATATGATCACCACCAGTCAATATGAAAATTTTGAATTATCGCTTGACTGGAAATTAGCTCCGAAGGGCAACAGCGGAATCATCTACCATGCTTCAGAAGAATTTCCCGCGGCATATTTAAGTGGTCCGGAATACCAGCTGATAGATGATAACAACTTCCCGGAAAAACTGGAAAATTGGCAAAAGACGGGTGCTAACTATGCCATGAATCCAGCCCCAACGGCAGCACCCAATCCACCGGGTCAATGGAACAGTACAAGAATCTTGGTCAACGGAGCACACGTGGAGCATTGGCTCAATGGAAAAAAAGTAGTTGAATATGAATTCTGGACTGACGAATGGAAAAAGAATAAAATGGAAGGAAAATGGAAAGATGCGCCTGGGTATGGAATGACTAAAAAAGGTTATATCGCATTACAGGATCACGGAAGTGAAGCCTGGTTCAAAAATATAAAGATCAGGGTCCTGTAAGCATAGCCATACAGGCAAGAACTAGTGAATCCGATCATTTAGTAAAGATGTGAGGTGTTCGGTTATTTGTTTCACTATAAAGCAGGAGGCTAACAGCTCCATTGCTTTGAAGATGCCGGGTGAATTACTGTCTACTTAAAGGGAAATATAATTGTGTAAGTGTTCGATGGTTTCCTGCTGCATCAGGATGGTTTGTTTCACCACATCACTCATGGAAATAATCCCTTTCAACTCAGACCCGGAAAAAACAGGGAGATACCTGATATTCCGGTCCGTCATAAGTTCCATGCAATAGTCTATGGTATGGTGCGCTGCTACATGTGGCAAGTCATCACTCATAATTTCTTCCACACTGGTATCTGTAGAACTTTTACCCTTGAGGATCACTTTCCTTGAATAATCTCTTTCTGTAACAATACCCAGGTATTGTTGTTGGTCGTCTGTTATTACTACTGAGCCTATATTTTTTTCAGACATGATCTTGAGGGCATCCAGAACGGTCGTGCCTGCAGGAATAGTAATAATATAACTCCCTTTGTGGGAAAGGATTTGAGCAACCGTATTCATGTAGCAATGTTTACAGTAATTTACTAAAGAAAAACCTAGGAAAAAAGATTTCCTGATTTTCTAACCACCTTTTTTCACATTGATAGCACTTGGACCTTTAGGTCCCATTTCTACTTCAAAAGTTACTTTGTCATTTTCTTTAATAGGTTCAGACAATTGGTTGATATGGATGAAGACACGCTCCTGCGTTTGCAGGTCGTTGATAAAACCAAAACCCTTGTCTTCGTTGAAAAAAGTTACTACGCCTGACCTGACCAGGTCGGCCGGATCTATGTCTTCCTGCTTAGGAACGCCAATTTGCATATCCTCTACCTTGAAGGTCATTTTTCTGCGTGGATCAGGAGGTGTGGAAGAGATATTTCCATTCTCATCCAGGTAGGCCATCATTTCATCTAATGACTTGCCCTTTTTTGCATGGGCCTTCCTTTCATCCATCTTTTCTTTTTTGTCTTGTCTTTCCTTGAGCTTTTTCTTTTGCTTTTCTTTTTTACCAAAAGTCTCTTGTGATTTAGCCATATTCCTTAGATCGTTTTGTTGAAAGGCGAAGTTCGGTTTTTTATTGGTGAAAGCCTGAATTAGTAGCAGCTATCCTTTAAAAGATCAGGAGCCCTACTATTACTTTGAAATGAAT
>JANLYU010000285.1:0-8039 GCA_031365785.1 Flavisolibacter sp.
TTCTGAAACCATTTATATACGCCCGGAAACAGCGCAGGGCATTTTTGTAAATTTTCTGAATGTGCAAAAAACGGGTAGGATGAAGATCCCTTTCGGTATTGCACAGATCGGAAAAGCTTTCAGGAATGAAATTGTTGCACGGCAGTTCATTTTCAGAATGCGTGAATTTGAACAAATGGAAATGCAGTTCTTTATACGGCCTGGAACCCAAATGGAATGGTATGAGTACTGGAAGTCTGAACGGTTGAAATGGCACCTTTCGCTGGGCATTCCCGCTGATCGATACCGTTTTCACGACCATGTAAAACTGGCACATTATGCAGATGCAGCCTGCGATATTGAATACCATTTTCCAATAGGATTCAAAGAGGTAGAAGGCATCCATTCGAGAACTGATTTTGACCTGCGCAAGCACCAGGAATACAGCAAAAAGAAATTGCAGTATTTTGATAATGACCTGGATGCAAATGGAAAACCTTTTGGTAATTATATACCTTATGTGGTGGAAACATCGATCGGAGTAGATAGGACGGTGCTGCTTATATTAAGTGAATCCTATGCGGAAGAGGATTTGAGTACGGAGGAAAAAAAGGACAGCCGGGTGGTGCTCAAATTTCCAGTTCAGCTAGCCCCCATTAAACTGGCCATTCTACCCTTGATTAAAAAAGATGGTCTCCCGGAAATTGCGCGGCGCATCATGGACGATTGTAAATCTCATTTTAAATGTTTTTACGAGGAAAAAGATACTATAGGAAAGAGATACCGGCGTATGGACGCACTGGGCACGCCTTTTTGCATCACCATCGATCACCAAACAAAGGAGGATGATATGGTGACCATCCGCTACCGGGATACCATGTTACAGGAAAGATTTCCGATTGCCCAGATTAAAAATAAAATACTTCTTTCTCTGGGCAACCCATGATGTAGCTGTGTTACCGAACAAGTTGTATATTAACCTATCAAAAACATAGGATGAAATATATAATGGGTTTGGCATTCATTTCGTGGGGTTTGGTTTCATTTTCGCAGGAAACCAATAAAAAAATAGAGGGGCAGACTTCATTTTTCGTGGAAGGGGGTGGTCCCGGCATCATGTTTTCCGCCAATTATGACAAGCGCTTTCACCAGTCCAACCTGGGGGTTGGCGGTCGGATAGGAATTGGGTTTGTTACGACGTACGATGATCGCTATGATTCATCGGGACCTTATTATTACGGATCAAGGCAACGATCCATCATTACTTTTCCGGTACAAGTCAATTATATTTTTGGCAAACCTAATTCACCACACACATTTGAAGTGGGAGGGGGTTTCACTTTACTCAGTAAAAAAACGGATCTCTTTAATTATTACAACAGGGAAAAAACCAATTTATTTGGAACCCTTTCCTTTATGTACAGGAGGCAACCATTAAACGGAGGCTTTTCATGGAGAATCGGCTTTACTCCTCTCATTACAAATCAATACGTACAGCCCTCAGGCGGCGTAAGCCTCGGATATAATTTTTAAAGTGGGCTTTTTAATGAAGGGGTTCAACCTTTAAACAGCTGAATTTCGGACCTGCGCTAACCATACAATTCCTGGTGAATGGCTTTGCGGTCGTAACCCAATTGTTGAATCCTTTGTTTGGCTTCATCAACCATATTCTTCCATCCGCATAAATAAAATCTGGCAGGAGGAGGAAGTGAGGATCCATTCATTTTCTGTTGCACCAGGTTTTCGTAGATCGAGTGAACATAACCACAGCATCCATCCCATTCTTCTCTTGACAGCGTAGGCAGGTAATGGAATTTAGGAACTTCCTGTTCCAGTTTTTTCATTTCATCCAGATAGAGCAGGTCCTTTTTGGCCCTCGTACCATATAAAAGATAAATGTTTCCGTGGTCAATATCATGAAGTTGAATATGATGTACCATGCTGCGGAAGGGAGCGATACCGGTACCAGTGCAGATCATGTAAATATCCTGCTGCATTTCATCCGGAAGTGTAAAGACACCCTGTGGGCCTCTAAGTGTTAACTCTGATCCTTCATTGATTTCATTGAATAAATATGTGGTGCCGGCTCCTCCATCGAGTAAAACAATCAGCAATTCTATCACATTGGTTTCATCCGGCCAGGAGGCTATGGAATAACTCCTCCATCGTTTATTTGGCTTTTCATGAATGGGAAGGTCTATGGTTACAAATTGCCCAGGCAGGAAATCAAACCTTTCCAATTCTTCTATTTTTATCCAGAAACGGCGCGTATTATAGGTCTCATTTTCGATGCGAGTAACAATACCTTTTCGCCAGGGTTGCAATGCCATGAGGAGATTTTTAACAATTTACAGAAACGTTTTCTCCTTTTTCTTCGTTTTATAAATTATCGGCAGCTTTTATGTGGATTGGCACAGTAGTTGGAAAACATTCCAAAGAAATTATTATATCCAAATATTTTAGTCGGACGGTTTAGGTTAAAGGCCAGTATTCTTACTGGCCTTCTTTATTCATTACTCTTAGGTTCCAGGCGAACCAGCTTTTTAACAGTTTCAGAATAAAACGCACCTTTCATTTTATACACCACCACTACCTCATTGCTCAGCGATTTAGATTTGGCAATTGGAAATCTTTTACCATCAGTCAACTGAACCAGATTCAACTTTTGTACAGAGCCTGATAACTTGGGAACTAAAACAATGCTTTTTCCAAGGTTATCCCTGATCTCTACCGGGCTCTTGTTCACCATGTCTGCGGTGGCCATATAGTGCTTTCCCCGGATCCATGCTTCCATGGGATATACTTTTATGGAGGCAGGACCCGTTACATAAATGAAGTAAACCGGAGCTGATTCTTTTTTAGAAATGGCTTTGCCGCTTTCATCCAAACCCTTTAAAACAGTGCCGGGTAATTGGTCCTGGTAATAAGCAAAAATTTTAATACCAGTCTGGCTGAATGCATCCATACTAATGACGCACAGGAGAATCAGTAATATTTTTAGTTTCATGCTTTTACAATGGATTTAGTTTAAATTTGATAGTTTACAAATGTATTCTTAAAACGCTTGTTATTATATAAACTATAACTGTAATCAGCCCTCTATTTAAATTCACCTGCACATGAAATTCGTACTTCAATATGGCTTTGGGTTATTCTTATTGACAGGAATGATCGCCTGCCAAATGAAAAAGCAAATCTTGAATGATTCTGGTCGCCTGGAAATGGATGGAATGGAACAGGCCATGCGTCAACAAATTAAAAGAACAATAGATCCGGCCCTTAACAGGGTGCCTACAGAGCGACTTGAATGGGCCAGGCAAAAGGCGGTTTCCATGATGAGTGTACGGACCACTGCACTTTCCTGGACAGAACGCGGTCCCAATAACATTGGAGGCAGAACCAGAGCGATTCTGGTAGATCGGTCAGATGTTACCGGAAATAAAGCTTTCGCGGGTTCTGTGAGCGGTGGAATTTTCAGGACCAATAATTTTACTGCAGCCAATCCGGCATGGGTTCCGGTAAATGATAAAATGACCAACCTTGTTATTACGGCGCTGGTGCAGGATAAAAACAACGCCAGCATAATGTATGCGGGTACCGGGGAAGGATGGTTCAATATAGATGCATTACGTGGTGCTGGAATTTTCAAAAGTACAGATGGAGGAACCACCTGGAACCAGCTACCAGCTTCAGCAGGTTTTGAATATGTACAAGACGTTGAAATCGATAACAACAGTAATGTATATGCTTCGCTCCGAAATGCTTCATCTTCCAACCGTGGGGTGGTAAGATCAATAGACGGTGGTACTACATGGATTCAGGTGCTGGGTGCACCGCTTCCCGGTTTTGTAACCGGCAGGGCTGCTGACCTGGAAGTAGCGTCCAATGGCGACATCTATGCTACGCTGGGCATCTTTACAAAGACAATGGTGATGAAATCCTCATTTGCCATTAATGGAGCTAATACAGGAGCACTTAATACCTGGACTGAAATTACACCGGTTCATTCAGCTACCACCCAAAGGGGTGAAATCGTGACAGCTCCCTCCAATCCTTTGAGGCTTTATTTAATGATGCAGGACAGCGCTACGTCGCAGGTGATGACTCTGTACAGGTCGAGTGATGGTGGCGTATTATGGGATTCCCTTCCCGCGCCTTCTGCACTCAACAACGGAACAGTATCACAAACCTGGTATAACCTCATTTCGGCAGTGGATCCTACCAATCCTGATGTGGTTGTGGTGGGGGGTTACCATGTGGCCAAATCAGTGGATGCGGGGATTAATTTCACAGATATCACATCTCCTGGCGTGCACGTAGACCAGCACGAACTGGATTTTTTAAGTCCGTCGAACCTGATTGTTGGCAATGACGGTGGCATCTTTTACACCACCAATGTCAATACTCCGACACCCACGTTTAGCAATAAAAACAGCGGTTTTAATGTAACCCAGTTTTATGGAGCTGATTATCACCCAACCAATTCCAACTATTTCCTGGCAGGTGCTCAGGACAACAATACACAAAAGTTCACGGCTCCGGGTATCAATTCAACCGTTCCCGTAGTGGGCGGAGACGGCGGTATCCCGCATATCGACCAGACAGATGGCTTGATACAGGTGGCAGCCACTACCGGTAATAATTTTTACCGTTCACTGGATGGAGGAAATTCTTTTTCCTACATGTCGTCAGTTTCCAATAACCGCGGTCAATTTATCAATGCAACAGATTACGATGATAACCTGAATACTTTGTATTCAGGAGATGATGCAAGCGCCTATTACTACATTAATAATATTGGTACTCTACCATCAGGAAGTTCTAATAATCTTACGCAAATAGGATCTAACAGAGAAGTTACTGCAGTAAAAGTGGATCCTTTTACTGCAGCCACCGTTTGGTTGGGAACCAACTCCATGGCAACCGGTGTCATTCCTGCAGTGTTGAAGGTTACCAGCGCCAATACTGCCGCGCCTGTGGTTTCTGTCTTTACCACGTTGAGTGTTCCTGCAGGTGCAACCGTGTCAAGCATTGATGTGGACCCGGCTAATGGAAGTCATATTCTGGCCACTGTATCCAATTACGGGGTCACCAGTGTATTTGAAAGTAATGATGGCGGACAGTCTTTCAATAGCATTGAGGGGAATCTGCCAGATATGCCGATCTACTGGGGGGTATTTGCGCCGGCGAATGTTCAGCTCAATGGCACAACACAGGGAAATGGAGGTATTCTGCTGGGAACTGAACTAGGAGTGTGGAGTTCTTCAGCCGTAACTGGTGCCACCACAGTTTGGGCACCCAACGGAGTTAATTTTCCTAATGTCCGGACAGATATGATCAAAATACGTGCTTCAGATTTCCTGACAGTGGCTGCCACACACGGTAGGGGACTTTGGACAACTACCCTGCCATCGGTGCCAACCGGGATTCCGAATGTAGACAACACCAGAAATTTTATTCAGTTCACCTCAGTGAATTCGAAAGCACTTTTCATCAGAACAGGCAACCTGAATCTGAAAAAAATGCAGGTGAGGATTTTTGATGTAAGTGGACGGCTCGTTCGTTCTTCTGAATTGGGTTACACCGATCAGTCGGTACCCCTGTACGACCTTCCTTCAAGTAGTTATATACTGAAAATTTATGGAAATAAAGGTGAACAATACACCAGGCATTTTGTGAATCGTTAACCATGGTCCATGGACCATTGACCATGATCCATGTCAAACTTGAATTTATGGCCTGATCAGTATTTTATATGTAAATCAAAATCAATCCGACTAATCCTAATATATTTGCCCTTTTCAGAGATCACAGGGCGATTGTAAATGAGTGTTAGTGCGTTACTGGAGCAATATCAAAAATCACCCCGCCTTTTTCAATTGGTGGAAGGAATTTCTTTGTCCAGGCCTAATAAATGGCACCTCTCCTCTTTACGGGGCAGTGCCTCCCAATTTATCAGCGCTTCCGTTTTTTTACATCCTTATGCGACGCAGCTGAATCATGTTTTTATATGTAATGATGCTGAAGAGGCTGCGTATTTCCACAATACATTAGAGAATCTGACAGAAGCATTGAATCTCTATTATTTTCCCTCCTCCTTTAAAAACAGGAAGAATTACAGGCTGCTGAATTCATCCCATATGATGTTGCGGACGGAAGCACTGAGTCGGTTTTCTTCCGTCACGGGCAACAGGGCAGGTGCGTTGGTAACGTATCCCGAAGCGTTATTTGAAAAAGTGGTGGTGCCGGACATCATTTCATCACATATCATTTCTTTAAAAACCGGAGATGAAATCAATCCTGAGGAATTATACGCCAAACTGATTGGTTATGGTTTTGAAAGAACGGATTTTGTATACGAACCAGGGCAATTTGCAGTAAGAGGCGGTATCCTGGATATCTATTCTTTTGGCAATGAAAAACCTTACCGTATTGAACTCTTTGGAAATGACGTGGATTCCATCCGCATCGTAGACCCGGAAACACAGCTGAGTGAAAGAAGATTGCTTCAGGTCAATATCATACCTAACGTGGATGGTCAGCTGGAAAATGAAGAAAAAGTTTCATTGCTTGAATTTCTTCCTGAACAAACTGTAATATGGATACAGGACGAAGGTCTGCTCAGGGAACAATTGCTAACCGCTGAGCAAGACCTTAAGTTGTATTTGAGGCAACTTGAAAACAATCCTTCTGCACCTGAGGAACAGGATGAAAAGATGATCCGGAAAGAAACAAAACCAGAAGATTATATTTCCCCGACCCTTTTTTTTGAACAGCTTGAAGAAAGGCCCATTGTTTATTTTGGTCATGAAAAACCCACAGGTTTCCATACGGAAATAGCTTTCCATACAAAAGAACAACCTTCCTTTAATAGACAGTTTGACCTTTTGATCAAAGATTTGAAAGCCTGGGAAGTAAAAGGTTTTCAACTCCAGTTGTTTGCCGAAAACCCTAAGCAGCTCGAAAGATTATATACCATTTTCAAAGATTTGAAGGAAGAGATCCACTTTGTTCCTAATGCCCTTTCCATTCATGAAGGATTTATCGATGAGGATCTCCAACTGGTTTGTTATACCGACCATCAAATCTTCCAGCGGTATCACAAATACAAAGTAAAACAGGCCTATAATAAAAACAAGGCGCTTACACTTCGCTCCTTACGCGAATTACAACCAGGTGATTTTGTCACCCATATAGATCATGGGGTGGGTGTGTATAGCGGGCTCCAGAAATTGGAGGTGAATGGTAAATTACAGGAAGCCGTGCGCATTATATACAAGGATAGTGATATTCTTTATGTGAATATCAGTTCCCTGCATAAAATTGCCAAGTATACCGGAAAGGAAGGATCAGTTCCCAAGATCAATAAATTGGGTAGTGATGTGTGGAACCGGCTGAAAGAAAAAACCAAAACTCGGGTTAAGGAAATTGCATTTGACCTGATCAAGTTGTATGCGGCCCGCAAGGCTCAACTGGGATACCAATTTTCCCCTGATACATATCTCCAGACAGAACTGGAAGCTTCTTTTATTTACGAGGATACGCCCGACCAGAGTAAAGCCACAGCAGATGTAAAAAAGGATATGGAATCTCCCGCTCCTATGGACCGACTGGTATGTGGTGATGTAGGTTTTGGAAAAACGGAAATTGCCATACGTGCAGCCTTTAAAAGCGTAGTGGATGGCAAACAGGCTGCCATCCTGGTACCTACCACTATCCTAGCCTTTCAACACTATAAAACGTTCAGCGACCGGTTGAAAGATTTTCCGGTTACCGTGGATTATGTCAATCGTTTTAAGTCTTCCAAAGAAAAAAAGGATACGTATAAAAAACTGGAAGAAGGAAAAATTGATATCATTATTGGTACGCATGCTTTACTCGGAAAGGAAGTGAAGTTCAAAGATCTTGGCCTGCTGATCATTGATGAAGAACAGAAGTTTGGAGTAGGCCATAAGGAAAAAATCAAAACCCTCCGAACTAATATCGATGCCCTAACCTTAACGGCAACACCCATTCCACGCACGCTTCAGTTTAGCCTGATGGGTGCCCGCGACCTCTCC
>JANLYU010000290.1:0-2364 GCA_031365785.1 Flavisolibacter sp.
GTTACTTCCATATGGACCCGCAGAATAGGGGGTTCGTTTCATCAATATGGGATGGCTCTCAGTGGTATCCCTGGGCAGGTAAATAGCTGTGAACAACCTGATACCATCTCTCATGGGAATCATTTTTTCCACTTTGTAATAATGGTCCCTGATGTACATGCTGTCGAACGTATTGGTTTGAGCATTCGAGAGGAGAGCGGACAGTAAACCAAAAACAAGGATGCATTTCTTCATTGAAAATAGTTAAGCACACTAAGGTATCATTAAATCTATTGCTGATTGATGGTACCTCTTCTATCAGCTACCCTGAAGAAAAATCAGATGCGCGAGGTTTGCTGTGACTACATGCAATCAACATCAGCCCGTTTATTTCATAGGTACTTCCATCAACAGAATTTCAGCATCATGGTCTGCTTTTATAGTTATTTTTTCTGCTTCACTGATACCCAGCCCGTCGCGCCGGTGAAGTGTTATTTCTTCAATGGTAAGGTCACCTTCCAGTACAAACGCATACACTCCATTTCCTTTTTTATGGATTTGATAACTGAGTTCTGTCCCTTTGTCCAGTTTGCCCAGACTGAACCAAGCATCCTGGTAAATGTTCACGCCACCAGATGGTGTTTCTACAGGTGAAACAATGGTGGCCAATTGATTTGATTTTTCAGATTCATTAAAGGATTTTTGTTCATAGCGGGGAAGAACATTGTTTTTATTGGGATATACCCAGATCTGTAAAAATTTTACTTCCTGATCCTTGTTGTGGTTTTTTTCGGAATGAGCAATTCCGTTGCCGGCACTCATTACCTGAACATCACCTTTCCTGATGATCTGGTTTGTGCCTGTATTGTCCTGATGTTCCAGGTCGCCTTGCAGAGGAATGGAAATAATTTCCATGTTATCGTGCGGATGTTTTCCAAAACCCATCCCGGGTGCCACAGTATCATCGTTTAAAACCCGCAAAACTCCGAAATTCATCCTGTCAGGATTGTGATAATTGGCAAATGAGAATGTATGCCAGCTGTTCAGCCAGCCATGATTTGCATGGCCGCGTGTTTCAGCTTTATGAAGTACTGTTTTCATGATATAATTTAAATTGAGTGTATGGTATGCAGGTGATGATTGATCCGAGGAATTTAATGATTCATCACCACTTTTTCAGCAAGCCAAAGGAATTCATGGATAAAAAGTTGCACACTTTTTTCAAAATTCTGATCCATTAGTTTTCCATCAGCAGCAAATTTCTTTTCCACCTGTGGTGTCACCAACATATAAGGTGAACCAATTCCAAAAAGGGCGTAAACCAATTCCTGTAATTGTAATGCCGCTCTGATACCGCCTAAATTTCCAGGGGAAGCAGTAGCGATGCCAAATACTTTATGATGTTGTTTGGGATAATGATCCATCAAATTCTTCAGGGCGGCTGAATAACTGCCATTGTATTCGGGGGTAACAAAAATAAACCCGTCAGCGCTAAACATTTTACCCGATAAATCTTGAAATCGCTCCGGCGAATTTTCTACCGATGTAAATATGGATTGTAATGGTGGCAGTTCCATCTCACGCAGATCAATGATGCTGACCGTATGAGAGGTAGTAGCCTGCAACACCTGTTCAAGATGCAAAGCCAGCCTGTGGGTAACACTGTTACCCCTGGGACTTCCTGAAATGATAGAAATGTTCATCATGCTATTCCTTATTCAATGTTTAAACTTCAAATCCAGTGCCCAATTTAATTGCTGCCAATATGCCATTCAATTTCTAGGCAAATAATAGGAAGATCAGTAAAGAAAGGATATTTGATCCATTCAAAATCGACTTAGGGATATCAGGGAGCTGCGAATTTGTTACCTGCTTCAAATTCAATAGTTTCACCACATTTCTCACCAACAATAATATATGGCGCACCGTCGGCAATTTTTACAGAACAGCTTTCTGGCATCGCTGGGATGGCTTGTTAAAAAAGATTTTACTGGATGTACTGATGTTGAAAATATAAAAAATAACCCTGTTGTAATTTCCACCTGGGAGCAAAACAGGAAGGCCAATGAAGAAGCGTGGAAAATCATTGGCAAAGGTGGTAAATCAATCGACGCGGTGGAAGCCGGTGTTCAGATTCCTGAAGCAGATCCGTTGGACCAGAGCGTTGGATATGGAGGTTTACCTGACAGAGATGGAAAGGTGACGCTCGATGCATGCATTATGGATGAACAGGGCAATTGTGGTGCCGTGATGTTTTTAGAAGGAATTATGCATCCGATCAAAGTGGCCAGGCTGGTCATGGAAAAAACACCACATGTGCAGTTAGCTGGTGAAGGCGCATTGCAGTTCGCATTGGCTAATGGGTTCAAGGTGGAGAATTTACTG
>JANLYU010000005.1:0-3302 GCA_031365785.1 Flavisolibacter sp.
GCTTCTATTGAGTGTGCCACTGTGTTTGCTCTCAATGAAATTTTTCAGCTCCACCTTCCACCTCTTGACATGGTTCGCATAGCGCAAAAGGCTGAACATGAATTTGCTAAAGTGATGTGCGGCATTATGGACCAGTTTGCAAGTATGTTTGGAAAAAAAGACCATGTGATCCGGCTCGACTGTCGCTCACTGGAGTATGAATACATGCCCATGAAACTAGATGGGATTAAAATAGTGTTGCTCAATACTAACGTGAAACATGCGCTTTCTGATTCTGAATACAATACCAGGAGGTCCCAGTGTGAACAGGGAGTAGCCTGGGTAAAAGAAAAGCATCCTGGCGTGAACAGTTTGCGCGATATATCTCATGAAATGCTACGGCAACTGGTGTTGCCAAAGGATGAAGTGATTTACAGGCGTTGTAATTATGTAGTGGGTGAAAACGAAAGGCTGATCAGGGGATGCGAAGACCTTATGGCGGGTGATATCGCGGCACTGGGAAAAAAGATGTTCCAGACGCATGAAGGTTTGTCAAAGGATTATGAAGTCAGTTGCATGGAATTGGATTTTCTGGTAGACGCTGTAAAAAGGAAGAATGGCGTGCTGGGGGCCCGCATGATGGGAGGTGGATTTGGAGGATGTACCATCAATTTGATAAAAGAAGAAAACGTGGAACCACTGACAGCAGAATTGAGCCATACTTATAGAGAGCATACAGGACTTGACCTCACGGTATACATTGCGCAGATCGGAAATGGAACACAAATCTTCAAACAGTAGTATATGAAAATATTCTTTGCCGCCTTCATTCTCTCTTTGTTTGTTTTTACTGCATGCCAGAACAATACTGGAACTTCATCCACTACAATAGATACCATGGTACACAAGGCGCACCCATTATGGCCCGACAAAAAAGATTTTCAGGACAGTATTGATGGCAAGCACACAGACCTGTTTATATTGAAAAATGCAAAAGGCATGACAGCGGCCATTACCAATTATGGAGGCCGGCTGGTTGGATTATGGGTTCCTGATAAAAATGGAAAAATGACAGACGTGGTAGTTGGTTTTGCACATGTCCAGGATTATGTAAATGCTACCGAACCCTATTTTGGCGCAACGATCGGCAGGTATGGCAACAGAATTGCCAAAGCCAGCTTCACGCTCGATGGATTTCAATATACTTTGTTCGCTAATAATGGTCCCAATACACTTCATGGCGGAAAGAAAGGTTTTCAATACGTGGTGTGGGATCCTACACAACCTAATGATTCAACCCTTGAATTAGCCTATCTGTCAAAGGATATGGAAGAAGGCTTTCCGGGTAACCTGAATGTAAAAGTTACGTTCAGGCTAACTACAGACAATGAATTGGTTTTTGACTACAAGGCTACCACCGATAAAAATACGGTCGTCAATTTAACCAACCATGCTTTCTTTAACCTCAATGGAGAAGGAAGCGGAACCATTAATGAACACCTGTTACAAATTGATGCTACATTGTATACACCCGTTGATTCCACGCTGATTCCAACTGGTAAAATGGAACCGGTGGAAGGAACTCCCTTCGATTTCATCAAGCCTGTCTCCATTGGTTCAAGAGTAGCAGCCAACAATGAGCAATTATTATTTGGTAAAGGATATGACCACAATTTTGTACTCGACCCGGAAGCCAGAGGGGCACTGAAGCATGCGGCTACGGTAACCGGGGATGTAAGCGGTATTGTGATGGACATTTATACACAGGAACCCGGCCTTCAGTTCTATGGCGGTAATTTCATGCAGGGAAAAAATACTTTCAAAGGAGGCAAGGCGGATGAATTCCGAACTGCTTTTTGCCTGGAAACGCAACATTTTCCTGATTCGCCCAATCAGCCTTCATTTCCCACTACGGTCATCGAGCCTGGGAAAGTGTATGAAACAAAGTCCATTTACAAGTTTGCTATAAAATAATTCCCTGCACACTCTTAACCGATAACCAATCAATTTCATGTATGCTCAAGACTGCTGATATCATTGTTTTTCTGGTCTATTTTATTATCGTGTCTTCGTATGGAATTTGGATTTACCGCCGGAAAAAGAAAATTAAAGAAACATCTACTGACTTTTTTCTTGCCGAAGGTTCCCTCACGTGGTGGGCCATCGGTGCTTCCCTGATCGCTTCCAATATATCTGCGGAACAATTTATTGGAATGTCGGGCAGCGGTTTCAAACTGGGCCTCGCTATTGCAGCTTACGAATGGCTGGCGGCTGCTTCTCTGGTGATTGTAGCGGTTTTTTTTATGCCGATTTATTTGAAGAACAGAATTTTTACAATGCCCCAGTTCCTGAAAACAAGGTATAATGAAACGGTGGCGCTGATCATGGCCATCTTCTGGCTTTTCCTGTATGTGACAGTGAACCTTACTTCCATTCTTTACCTGGGTACGCTGGCCATCAATAACCTTTCAGGTGGAGAAAATTTTCATTTGATCATGATTGGACTGGCCATTTTTGCACTGATCATCACCCTTGGAGGAATGAAAGTGATTGGATATACTGACGTGATTCAGGTGCTTGTGCTGATTATTGGAGGTCTGGTAACGAGTTACATTGCCCTCACCCTTGTATCGCAAAAATTCGGTTATGGAAAAGACATTCTCGCGGGTTTCAATGCATTGCTGCAAAAAGCTCCTGAACACTTTAATATGATTTTTGACAAACCAGGACAACAGGCTTCCAAAGAACAGGTAGCCAATTGGCTTGACCTTCCCGGTATTACCATGCTGGTTGCAGGTATGTGGATCGCTAACCTTAATTACTGGGGTTGCAACCAGTACATCACGCAACGGGCGCTGGGTGCCAACCTCAAAACTGCAAGAACAGGAATTTTATTTGCTGCCTTCCTGAAGCTGATGATGCCATTGATTGTGGTGCTTCCCGGTATTGCAGCATTTGTGTTGTACAAGAACGGAGGCCTTCAAACAGAAATGCTTACCAATGGTGAATTCCGGAATGACAATGCTTATTCCGCCATCCTGAATTTTTTACCAACGGGATTGAAAGGACTTTCCATGGCTGCACTCACTGCTGCTATTGTGGCTTCACTGGCAGGAAAGGCCAATAGTATTTCAACCATCTATACACTCGATATCTATAAGAAATACGTCAACCGGGAGGCGCCGGAAAAAAGATTGGTTTGGATTGGAAGAATTACCATTCTTATTGCATTGATCCTGGCACTCATTGTCAACTGGAAAGATGCGCTGGGCATTGGGTCAGCGGGCGGGTTTCAGTTCATACAAAAATATACAGGCTTCATC
>JANLYU010000040.1:0-4661 GCA_031365785.1 Flavisolibacter sp.
AATGAAGCAATTGGAAAGTGGTGACTTCACCAGGGCATGGGGTGGCATTGCTTCTTTACAACTGGCACTTCCGGCATTATGGACTGCTGCGCGAAAAAGGAAGATTCCATTAGCTGTGGTATCCAAATGGCTGAGTAATCATCCTTCGAGGTTGATCGGCATGGAAAACAAAAAAGGCAGGATCGCAGTGGGGTATGACGCGGACCTGGTAGTGGTAGATCCGGACAAAAAATTTATAGTGAAAGAAAAAGACATCTTGCATCGACATAAGGTAACTCCTTACCTTCATTACGAACTGGAAGGAGTAGTGGAACAAACATTTTTAAAAGGCATCCGGGTGTTTGACAAGGCCACTCCGGGAACAGTGATCAAAAAAGGAAACATAATACTATTGAATGAATCAGATAACGGATCACACCTTCACTCAACTCACTGACCTTGCTGCAGAGAGATTAGGGGGCAAAGCGCTGGAGTGCAGCGATGATTTTTTTGCAGAAAAGGATAATTTACTGAAGCCTGGCAGGGGCATTTTTATTCCGGATAAATATACTGATCGCGGTAAATGGATGGATGGATGGGAATCCCGGAGAAAAAGAATTCCCGGTCACGACTGGTGCATCATTGCATTGGCGGCTCCCGGCACCATCAGGGGTGTGGACATCGATACCAATTACTTCCTTGGCAATCATCCGCCACATGCATCCCTGGAGGCATGTTTGGTAGAACATCCAAAAAAAATAAAATGGGAAAAAGTGAAGTGGGATGAGATACTGGTGAGATCTTCCCTGCTACCGGGTGCCCAAAATTTGTTTGCCATCAGCGACAGCCAGGTCTATTCACATGTGCGACTGAATATTTTTCCGGATGGTGGAGTGGCAAGGTTGAAGGTTTATGGAGAAGTAGTGAAGAACTGGAAGGAAATGGATGATCAGGAAACCATTGACCTCGCAGCTGCTATCAACGGCGCTAAATCCATATTGTGCAATGACATGTTTTTTTCTCATATGGACAACCTTATCCTGCCAGGACGTGGTATCAACATGGGAGATGGATGGGAAACCAAACGCAACCGCCATCCCGGCAACAGGGACTGGGTGATGGTTAGGCTGGCACACGAAGGCTTCATTGATGAAATTTCAATTGATACACACCACTTCAAAGGAAACTACCCCGAAAGCTGTATGGTAGAAGGATGTAACCTTCCATTGCAGGAGGAACGCAGGATTGATTCACCTGAAGTGAATTGGGTAGTTGTTTTGCCACCTACCAAATTGAAGGCGGATAAAAAACACGAATTTAAAAAGGAGCTGATTGCCAAGGGGCATTTTTCTCATGTCAGGTTATCTATTTTCCCTGATGGAGGTATCAGCAGGATGAGAATTTGGGGGCGCATCAGGAAACCATAACATTTTAATCTGAAGTATATGACGATTGCCGGATATGACCACCTGGATGAAGATCAGAAAAAAACATTGTTATTTCAATGTTGTGGTTCCCAAGTATGGGTCAGTAAAATGATCCACCTTGCCGCGTCGGAAGACCTGGTTGATCTATTGGAAGAAGCAGATGCACAATGGCAATCGTGTACGGAAAAAGACTGGAAAGAAGCATTTACCCAACACCCCAGGATTGGGGATGTAGAGTCATTGAAAAAAAAGTTCGCATCAGACCCTTTCGCTGGTGAAGAACAGCGTTCCGTAGAGCAAGCAGATATTGTTACGTTGCAGAAACTGGCGATGGCCAACGAATTTTATGAAGAAAGATTCGGGTATATTTTTATTGTTTGTGCTACGGGCAAATCAGCAGCCGACATGTTAGAGATGATCACCAAAAGGCTTCGGAATGACCCGCGTGATGAAATTAAAATTGCTATGGAAGAACAGGGAAAAATAACCAGATTGAGGCTGGAAAAATTATTTGATGTATGAGCCAGATCACCACGCACATTTTAGATACAACCAGGGGAATGCCAGCCGAAGGCGTACCTATAATTTTGTTCGAAAGCGCGCAAAACGATTGGGTAGAAATCGCCAGGGGCAACACGAATCAGGATGGTAGGATCAGTGACCTGCTGGCAAAGGATGCTTCCTTAAAAAAGGGCATGTATAAATTGAGATTTGAAACCGGAGCTTATTTTTTGAAATCAGGAATGAAAATATTTTATCCTATTGTTGAAATTATTTTTAATGTGGAACCCGGTGTGCCTTATCACCTTCCATTATTGCTAAACCCTTTTGGTTACACCACTTACAGGGGATCATGAACAAAACGTATTAAAATCGAAAGATGCAACGCTCTATATCAGACCAGGAAAAAGATCTTCTTCTTGAGGAATTAGGAACGGCCAACCTCAGGTTTCAACACACCTATCCTGGGGACAAACCAGACCGGCAGCCTGTTCATACAGTGTACGGAGGTGCCAATTTATTCAAGTCGGACACTTGTATCAAAATGGGACAGATCGCTCTGAAAAACCTGGAAACCTATGCACCTAATTTTGTGGTGTTGGCCAGGGTGCTCGAACTGGATGGACACACCCACCTTCCTCATCTGGAAAAAGATATTGAACAACTGGTGACGGAACTGGAAAAGATGGAGGAGGCTGCACGTAAAAAACATACGGCCTGGTTGTCCTACAGTGTGTATCAAAAAATAGTTCAGAAACTGAAAACTGAACCTGTGGAAGATTTCCGCATTGACTTTGAGGACGGATTTGGTAACCGTCCAAACGAAGAAGAAGATGCCACCGCAGTAAAAGCCGCAGAAGAATTGGCACTGGGAATGAAAAACAAAACCCTTTCTCCATTTATCGGTATCCGCATCAAACCATTCACAGAAGACCTGAAGCAGCGGGGTGTTCGAACGCTCGACATTTTTATCACCACGCTTTTACATATTTCCAAAGGGAAAATGCCAGAGAATTTTGTGGTGATGCTGCCTAAGGTTACCATACCTGAACAAATGAAAACCATGGTGCGTTTGCTGGAGATCCTAGAAACAAAAAATGGTTTGTCACCCGGAACGCTGAAAATGGAAACCATGGTGGAGGCCACACAAATTGTTATGGATGAAGAAGGACGCAATCCACTCTTGCGCATCATCAGGGCTGCGGAAGGAAGATGTATCGCTGCCCATTTTGGAACCTATGATTACACGGCCTCCTGTGGCATTACCGCCAAGTACCAAACCATGGCGCATCCTGTTTGCGACTTCGCGCACCATATGACAAAAGTGGCGTTGGGAGGAACAGGAATTTTTATTTCAGATGGTGCTACCAATGTCATGCCTATCGGTCCGCACAAGGGGGAGGGACTTTCTTTGGAACAACTGATAGAAAACCGCCATGCAGTTCATCAATCGTGGAAGTTGGGTTTCCACCACACCCTTCATTCACTTAGGAATGGTTTATACCAGGGTTGGGACCTGAACCCGGCGCAACTGCCAATGAGGTATGCAGCCACTTATGCTTTTTTCCTGGATAGTTACGAACAGGCGTTGGTACGCTTGCGCTCCTTTGTGGAGCGGTCCGCCATATCAACGCTTACGGGAGATATATTTGATGATGCCGCCACCGGTCAGGGACTGGTGAATTTTTTTCTGCGCGCCATGAATTGCGGTGCCATTTCGGAAACTGAAGCTATGGCTACCGGATTAAGCCTGCAAGAAATTCACAGCCGTTCCTTTTACCGGATCCTTGAAGGAAGAAGAAAAAGAAGTAAACAGTAATTTATATGCTCTTTAGTGGATGCAACCCAACACAATCATTGATTTTATCGATAACCTCTTCATTCAATTAGTCATTACCCATTCCAAAGAACAGGTAGGCGATCAGCTCCAGGTCCTGTGCCACCTTTTTGACATCAACAGAAGGATCATAATACAAACGGTACCACTCAGGGTTTTTGAATTTGGATTTGAATCCACTTGAGGTGGATGAGGTCATGAACACTTTATTTTTTGAAAGTTTATTTCCACTCACCGACCGGCTATCAGGATTCATATTCTGCAGGATCATGGCTACTTCAATTTTTTCACCCTTTTTGATAGTGACCATGGAAGAGGTAGGGTCAAATTCTGCCATAACAGGAATCTCTCTATAGGTTCCAACCAGTTGATAGGTGTCATGTTCGGAATGAATAGGGGAAGCCTCGGATTGTTTGGCATTCGTATTGATATAAGTAAAGTAGCCCACCAGTTCTTTGGCCTCATAAGCTTCAACAACCATAGGTGTTGTCTGCCATGTTCTTTGCGTATTTCCTTTACCATCTATTTCTGCTTCCTCGATCCATTCCATCCTTAATTTTCTTTTACTCGAATCGCTGAAGAGGAGGCGCCCATAACGGGTTTCTTTTACTTTAGCATTATGGCCTACCGACAAACCTGTTACAGATTTTAGAAGCCCTGCTGCCAGTGCCGACCCATTCACCAGTGGTGCAGTTTCGCGGTCAGCTCCATCCTTATAAGTCAATGAGGCCAGCGTATCTTTTTCTTGTTGCAGGATCATCATGAAATTGCTGCCTGCTAAAAAATTCCCACTGGTTTTCAGCAGGTATTGAGAAGCATTGGGCAACACTTTCATTATTTTATCTACCAGTTGTTGTTCCGATCCGATTGTGATTTTATGAGCAAGGGGTTCGGAATTTTCCAGCACTTCATCAACC
>JANLYU010000064.1:0-10286 GCA_031365785.1 Flavisolibacter sp.
CTTCATAATTTCCCTTTTCTTTTTCCCAGGTAACCTTAGAAGCCTGAGGATATTTTTGCATGAAGGAGGTTTTTACAGGAGCAGGTACAGAAATATTTTTTTGGGCCTGCACAGCTACTGCGAAAAATGATAGTATCGAAGCGATGAATATTTTTTTCATTTGATCATTTATTTCAAAGCAATCTAGCTTCAAAATCTGTCGAAATATTGATGTTTTATGGAAATGCCTGCAGGGAAATGTTATTATTTAGCGTTTCTTTATTTTTTAGGAATTACTGGACACTAAAATCTGCTGTGCCTTTTACTTTATTTACAATAGTGCATGTTTACAGGAACGATAATTTACCACGGCTGGTCTCTCTTGAGTGTTTGAAAAGTTGCTTTGTTGATGATTTTTATTTTTGGTTTTTTACTGTATAAATTAGAGAATGATTTATATTTAACGCACGCCAATGGAACCAAATAATTTTTCCCCCACCTTAAAGAAAATAAATGATTTCAGAGCGTTTGAGGCGGCGCCTGGTGTCAGCGTCATTTTACTTCCCGATCCTCCTTTTTATACCCATGTTGCAGTAAGCAATGATTTTATTTTCACATCAGGAATGAAAAGGGAAGAGGTCGTTGGGAAAGGTCATTTTGAATTATTTCCCAGGAGCCCGGATGATGCTGAGTCTACCGGTGAACAAAATCTAAGAGCATCCTTTGAATTTATCATCGAGCACAAAAAACCGCACGAGATACCACTTCAGCGGTATGATATTCCAAAAGGAGATGGCACTTTTGACCAGCGGTATTGGAAAATCAGGAATGCGCCTATTTTAAATGAAAAAGGCGTTGTTGACTACATCATTCATTCGGCTTTAGATATTACCGACCAGGTGAGAGCTGAAAAAAAAGTGGAGGCTGTAAAGGGTATTGAGAAAGCCTACAAACTATTTATGAATGCCCCGGTTTTTATAGGCATAATCAGGGGTGAGGATTATGTTATTGAACTGGCCAATGAAAGCATGCTTCAAGTATTGGGTAAAACAAGTAAAGTGATTGGGAAACCTTTATTGATGACGTTTCCGGAATTGAAAGGTCATGAGGTCGTTGCAATTTTGGACCAAGTGCGGAAAACCGGAGTACCTTATCAGGTTTATGAAAAGCCCATCACCCTTAATTCTGAAGGAGCTACTGTAACCCGCTTTTTTGATGTGGTGTTTCAGGCATATTTTGAAAATGACTCCGATGCGATAGCTACCGATATCATAGGCGTGGCGCATGAAGTGACCCAACAGGTTGTAGCAAGAAAAAAAGTGGAGGAAGTAACGAAAAATCTCAACTTTCGCTATGCGCTTTTTGAGGCCCAGAATGAAGCAACACCGGACGCCGTGCTCATAGTTGATTCCAAAGGAAAAATGTTGCTCCATAATAAACGTTTTGTTGAATTGTGGAACATGCCTCAGAAAATCATTGAAAACAAAGATGACGTGGCAGCTTTGAATCATGCCAAGAGTATGCTGGTGGATCCACAGGGATTTATGAACCGTGTATCTTACTTATATGAAAACGGTAAAGAAAAAAGCTATGATCAAATACTTTTTAAAGATGGTAGAATCATAGAGCGAAATGGCATTCCCATTATTGCAGAAAACGACATTTACTATGGATGGGCCTGGTATTTCCGGGATATCTCTGAACAAAAAAAAGCTGAGGAGTCTTTACGTCATCAGGAGGAACAATTCCGGACTCTGGCTAATTCCATTTCCCAATTGGCTTGGATTGCCAATGGGGAAGGTTGGATTTATTGGTACAATCAAAGGTGGTATGAATTTACGGGTACGACCCTGGAAGAAATGAAAGGTTGGGGGTGGGGGAAAGTACATCATCCTGATCACCTTCAGAGAGTAGTGGATTTTGTGAAAAGAGCATGGAAAATCCCCGAAGCATTTGAACTTACATTTCCTTTACGAAGTAAAGAAGGACACTATCGCTGGTTTTTAACACGCGTTTACCCTGTTCTGGACAAAGAAGGAAAAGTGACGCAATGGATCGGAACCAATACCGATATTGATGAACAAAAGCAATTGGAATCCCGTTTGGAAGAAAGAGTTCAGGAAAGAACACAGGCCCTGGAAAACCAAAAAAATCTTTTGGATAATATTTTAAAAAATTCATCTAATGGAATCTCTGTGACCGAAATGGTATGGGATAAAGATGGGAAGGTAATTGATGCTCTTACGATTTTGGCCAATGACGCAGCAGTAAAATTTACAGGCCTTCCCAAAGATGTTTATTTAACCAAATCTGCAATTGAACTCGATCCTCATATTCTTACCTCCCCTTATGGTATTACCTGTTTGAAAACTTTGGAAACAGGTATGCCCTCATTGATTCAGTATTATTTGGAAGTAACAAGAAGGTGGCTTGAGTTAACCATATCTAAAATGGACGAAGGACATTTGATACACATATTCACCGACGTAACCCCCATCAAAGAAGCACAGCTTCAAATGGAAAGCATGGTAGAAAACCTGAAATTGTCCAATGCCAACCTCGTAGAATTTGCCTATGCTGCATCCCATGATCTTAAGGAACCCATTAGGAAGATTCATTTTTTTAGCGATCGTCTAAAAATTGCACTGCAGGATCGTTTGGGCGAGGAGGAGATAAATTATTTCGAACGCATGGCTATGGCGACCAAGCGGATGAGTGCTTTGATTGATGACCTGTTGAGCTATTCACAAGTGAGCCTGAGTCCAAGAAATTTTGAAGAAGTGAACCTCAACCAATTAATCAATATTGTTTTGGAAGACCTGGAATTGGAAATAGTGGAAAGGGGCGCTACGATATCGGTAGATCCATTATTTACCGTTTCGGGACACCATCGTCAACTGCAGCAGGCATTTCAAAACCTGATCAGCAATTCATTAAAGTACAGTAGCCTCGAACGTGAACCAAAGATTTTTATTTCAGGCAGTATCATAAATGGAAATCATGTTGATATGAAATCAGACCTGCCTGGAAAAGATTACTTCTGTATCATTGTCAGCGATAATGGGATTGGTTTTGAACAAAAAGATGTAGAACGTATTTTCAACATATTTACAAGGTTGCATGGAAATACCAGTTATAAGGGTACAGGGGTTGGGCTATCCATTGTAAGGAAAGTAATAGACAATCATCATGGATTCATTACGGCGGAGAGTCAACCTGGGCAGGGGTCTTCGTTTAAAATCTACTTGCCTGTTGAAGGTCCTAATGATAAAAATAATGACAAAAACTAAGCGGGTTAAATTTCATGTGAAATATCAGAATACAACAGGTCAACTTCTATTAAATGATCCTTGCAGTACCATGTGCAAATGCTTCTTCTTGTATTTCATAACTTTTGCAAGCCTTTATCGCAACGCGATTGTTCAGGCATTTATCAGTTCAGGAAAAAGTAAGGAAATATTACATTATTTTCTGCAGCCTAAGAACTACAGAAACTTACCATCACTGTTCAAACTAATAAAATTCAATTGACCATGAAGAAACAAATTATTGTAGGTCTGTTATTTTTTTCAGCCTCTTTGGCTCAGGCACAAAAATGGGAACACCTGGCGCTTACCCCACCTATGGGTTGGAACAGCTGGAACACCTTTGAGGTGAATATCAATGAAAAGCTGGTTATGGAAACAGCAGATGCTATGGTGAGATCGGGGATGCGTGATGCCGGATATACCTACCTGGTATTGGATGATGCATGGATGGCTAAGGAGCGGGATCCTAAGACCGGCGACCTGGTGGCAGATCCTAAAAAATTTCCTCATGGTATGAAGGCGGTATCAGATTATGTTCATTCAAAAGGACTTCGGTTCGGGTTGTATAATTGCGCAGGAACACTCACCTGTGCCGGCTATCCGGGAACGCGTGGATATGAATACCAGGATGCAAGATTCTACGCATCGGTAGGCATTGATTATTTAAAATTTGACTGGTGCAACACCAATGGAATTCAACAACAGGAAGCTTACACCACGATGAGCAAAGCATTGAAACAGGCTGGCCGGCCAATCCTGTTCAGTTTGTGTGAGTGGGGTTCGAGTCAGCCGTGGAGATGGGCGGCACCTGTGGGTCATATCTGGCGAACTACAGGTGATATTGCAGCGCAGTTTGAAGGCATGAAGAACCATGGCACCTGGTCGTCATCAAGCGTGATGAAAATTTTGGATGCACAGGATACGTTGCGCCAATATGCAGGTCCGGGACATTTCAATGATCCGGATATGCTGGAAGTAGGAAATGGACTCACTGAAAGTGAAAACCGTGCCCACTTCAGCATGTGGTGCATGATTGCAGCCCCACTCATTGCTGGTAATGATATCCGCAATATGTCTGCCTCCACTACAGCCATCCTTACAAATAAAGAAGTGATTGCGATCAACCAGGATTCTTTGGGCATCCAGGCCATGAAGGTATCTTCAAAAGATAGTTTGGAAACTTGGTTGAAGCCTTTGAGAAACGGAAATTGGGCTATCTGTTTTCTAAATCGAAAAAATACTCCGCAACCGGTAGACTTAGATTGGAACATGAAGGTGATGGAGGATACAATTGCGAAGCGCACCCTGAATGCAAAAACTACTCCTTATAAGGTGCGCGATGTATGGGCAAAAAAAGAGTTGGGGACTACCAAAAAGGCCTTCAGGGCCATCGTTCCACCTCATGATGTTATTCTGCTACGGCTGAATTGATAGCAGGAGGCAATGGAGACATTAGTCAGAATGAACATTAATTACTAAATCTGGTGTCATGCGTTTTGTAGGCTTGCTTTTTCTTTATCTTCTAATTTTTAACAATGAAATCTTTTCCCAAAGTGTCAGTCAAAGGATCCATCTGAACCAGCTCGGTTTTTATCCCGGAGCACCCAAAGTAGCGGTGGTAACCGGCGACAACATTTCAGGGCCTTTCTACATCACCTCCACTAACTTGAGAGATACCTTGTTTTCCGGTACCCTGAGTCAAGAAAAACATTCTTCCAATTCCACCAATATTACCAGGCTGGCCGACTTTTCTTCTTTACACGCAACAGGTAGCTATGTTGTGCTCATCCCCCTGATTGGACATTCGTATGTTTTTCAGATTAGCAATGAGGCATTACAGGAAGTAGCCATTGCCTCCATCAAAGGATTTTATTACCAGCGGGCTTCTATGCCACTGGAGAAAAAATATGCTGGAAAGTGGCACCGCTCTGCAGGTCATCCGGATAATAAGGTACTTATTCATGGATCTGCGGCGAGCAAAGAACGACCTGAAGGATTTATGATTTCTACTCCAGGTGGTTGGTACGATGCTGGAGATTATAATAAATACATGGTCAATTCGGGTATCAGCACCGGCACGCTGTTATCGGCCTATGAAGATTTTACAAATTATTTTAATACTCTCAACACCAACATTCCTGAAAGCAGTGATCAGGTGCCTGATATACTGAATGAAATTATTTATAATCTCAGGTGGATGTTGTCTATGCAGGATCCTCATGATGGAGGCGTATATAATAAATGTACCAATGCCAACTTTGATGGAATGGTGTTGCCCGGGATTACCACATCTCCACGCTATGTAGTCCAAAAAGGAACTGCAGCCACCCTGGATTTAGCAGCGGTTGCCGCACAGGCCAGCCGGGTACTTAACCAATATCAAAAATCATTACCGGGTCTTTCAGACAGTTGTTTGAAAGCGGCTCAAAAGGCATGGAAATGGGCAACGCTTCATCCCTCCCTGGAATACAACCAGGATTTGATGAATCAACAGTACAACCCTGTCATATCCACCGGCGGATATGGTGACAAGAATTTCAGGGATGAATGGTTGTGGGCTGCTATGGAATTGTATGTAACTACAAAGGATAAAGAATTTGAAAATATGGTCAATACTCACCTTAGTGATACCGTAAACCTTCCTGGTTGGAATAGTGTGGGGCTGCTGGCTTATTATTCTTTTCTCAGGCTCAATAAAAAAACGCCCATTGCAGAACATCAAAGATTTTTAAAAATGAAAGACCGGGTCATGGAACTTGCCAATAATTATTTGGATCGGGTGGCTTCCAGCGCTTTTGCGACAGTGATGGGTGGATCAGTGAATGATTTTAACTGGGGCAGCAATTCCAACGCCTGTAACCAGGGTGTTTTACTGATCAATGCCTACTTACTTTCAGGTGATAAAAAATATGTAGATGCTGCACTCTCCAACGCTGATTATATATTGGGACGCAATGCAACCGGTTATTGTTTTGTTACTGGTCTTGGAAGCCAATCACCTATGTTTCCCCACCACCGCCAGTCTGCTTCGGATGGAATTGTAGATCCTGTGCCGGGCTTACTGGTGGGGGGACCCAACCCGGGCAGGCAGGATCACTGCACTTATGCATTCACGGATCCGGAAACATCGTATGCGGATGAGGTGTGTTCATATGCATCCAATGAAATTGCCATCAATTGGAATGCTCCACTGGTGTACCTCGTCAATGCATTAGAAGCCGTAAAAAGTAAAGTGGCTTATACGTTGAAGAAATGATTTTCGAGGGCGAGGGTGAGTTGTTTAAAGTGATTGAATCTAATTATATTCATTTTTGTTTTCCTTTGGATTGTAAAATCGGCACATCCTCCGACATTTCACTTCTTGTGCGATCGGCATCATGACATTCGTCTGTAAATAATAAAATTTCATATAAACCAACATATGAAAAAGTTATTGAACTTCTTTTTGGTTTTGAGTTGCCTTCATTCTAATGCACAAAATGCAGCGCAGCAGATTTACGGTGTTCAACCGGAATGGAGTGCTTACTGGATTTCAATGGCAGGGGTTTCGCTCAGGGAATATGGTGTCTTTCATTTCAGAAAAACATTTCAAATCGATACCATTCCTCTAAGTTTTGTAGTTCATGTCAGTGCCGATAACCGCTACCGTTTGTTTGTGAATGGGAGTCCGGTTTGCAATGGACCTGCACGCGGTGATCTGTACAACTGGTATTATGAAACAGTGGACCTTGCACCATTTTTAAAAAAAGGTAAGAACCTGATTGCTGCCATGGTGTGGAACATGGGCGAAATGGCACCTGTAGCACAGATATCTAATCGTACCGCTTTCGTTTTGCAAGGGAATACTGAAAAAGAAAAATTGGTAAACACCGGAAAGGATTGGAAAGTATTCAGCAATAAAGCCTACCGGCCCTGTTCCACAGACAATAGCCTGAGACTACAGACTTACATGGTCATTGGACCCGGGGATGAAGTCAATGCCGCATCCTACCCTTGGGGATGGGAAAAAAATCAATTCAACGATGCTGCATGGCCTGCAGCCATCAACGTAACTCATGCAGTTGCTTACGGCCATGGCTCCGACAATCTCTGGACACTGGTTCCAAGGAACATTCCTTTGATGCAGGAAAATCTTCAGCACTTCCCCATCATTCGAAAAATGAGCGGGATGGCATTGAACAGTAATTTTTTATCCGGTAAATCAGTAGTGATCCCGGCTCACAGCATGGTGAGTATTTTGATTGACCAGACCTATAATACCGTGGCCTATCCTGAATTGATCGTGAGCAAAGGGAAGGACGCCCTCATTCAGCAAACCTATGCGGAAAGCCTGTTTACCAAAGACCGGTTGAAAGGCAACCGAAATGAGATTGAAGGAAAAAAAATATTTGGCAACTATGATCTGTTCAGGCCTGACGGGGGAGAATTCAGGAATTTCCGGCCGCTGTGGCAGCGCGGATTCCGGTATATACAATTAGATATTACCACCAGAAATCAACCCCTGATACTGAATGATTTTTACAGCCGTGCCACTGGATATCCCTTGGAAGAAAAGGCTTCTTTTACAAGCAATGATACTTCGCTTCAAGAAATTTGGAAAGTAGGCTGGCACACGGCCTTACTGTGTGCGGGTGAAACCTACTACGACTGCCCTTACTATGAACAACTGCAGTATGAAGGCGATACGCGCATTCAATCTCTTATTTCACTCTATGTGTCCGGAGACGACAGGTTGATGCGCAAAGCCCTTATGGATTTCAATCATTCCAGGGTTTCTGAAGGTCTGACGCAGGGCCGGTATCCCAGCAACAGGTTGCAGGTCATTCCCCCCTTCTCCCTGTTTTGGGTATCTATGGTGTATGATTATTTCATGCATCGAAAAGATGAAAAATTTGTAGAAAGTTTTTTAATTCCTGTTCGTGGGGTGCTGAATTGGTATGAGCACCATTTGGACCCAGACAAACATATGCTGGGACCCATGCCCTGGTGGAATTTCGTGGACTGGAACCTTTCTTTTCCCAATGGGGTAGCAGATGGGGCTAATGACGGACATTCATCCATCATTTCACTTCAGTATAGTTACACGTTGCAACAGGCAGCTGAAATGTTTGATCATTTTGGGAATCATATGGAAGCCTCCCATTACAGGAAATTAGCACAGGAATTAAATGAGGGAACCTTTCTTCAATGTTTTGATTCCCTGAAAAAAGAAATGGCCAATACACCCCAGAAAACTTCTTTCAGCCAGCACGCCGGAATCATGGGAGTGTTAGCGGGTTGCATTACAGATGATTTAAAGTTGCCTGTAATGAATCATGTTTTGTATGATACAGCGCTGAGCCAGGCAACCTTTTATTATCGTTTTTACCTGACACGCGCACTGACAAAATCAGGGATGGCCAATTTGTATTATTCACAACTGTCGCCATGGCGCAACATGCTGAAACTCGGATTGACCACCTTTGCCGAAAGCCCTGATCCCACTAGATCCGATTGTCATGCCTGGAGTTCTAGCCCGAATTATGATTTTCTGGCCACTATATGCGGCATTACACCAGACAAGCCAGGCTTTTCTTCTGTTCGTATAGAGCCGGCCCTTGGTGAATTAAATTTTGTCCAGGGAAAAATGCCTCATCCGGATGGAATTATTAGTGTGTTGATAACAAAAAAGGGAGATCATGGTGTTGAAGCGGAGATTAGTTTGCCGGCCTCCCTCACCGGAACATTTATATGGCAGGGAAGGAAAATGGCTTTGAAAGGGGGGATGCAAATAATAAATTTATGAGTTGATATAGGAATAATATAAAAAAACAACCATCTTAAAACAGGTACCATTTGAGGCATCCTAAACACTTCATGAACTTTAGTGAAGATCATTGATATTTCAGTGTAATTGAAGGGGCAAAAATGAAATGTTTTGGAATATCTTTCCAAAAAAACATTGTAGAAAACAGAACGGCGGCGTTATTAATGCTGCAAGGGCATTTGAACATTCTATTGATCTGAGCAAAATAACTTATCAATTAGATTCGATGTCGCAGCCTATTTTTAGATTAATCATCTTACATGAAAAAAATTCTATTAGCTATCCTTGTTATTTTTGTTTTATCCCTGGCCTACAGTACAAAACCTGACGATAAAACATGTATTATAAAAGCAGTAAAGGCAGTATGGGGAGATCAAACGCCGGACGTGAAAAAATTTCCTGAATACTTTGAACAGTTCATGGATATCACTTCCACTTCGGTGGAAGTGAATGATTGGGTTTTTCTGAAACGGATCCGTTACAAAGTCAAGCTTACAAAAAAGACAATCGGCTTCGGCGTATTCAACCGGGTGATCTTTTTTTAATTCATCAATCCTCCCTTTCATGATGCTGAAGAATTGCTTAGCCCGCTGTTGTAATCAAAGACCTGCAACCGGTCACTGTCAGGAAACGAGTGAATTCATCCATTAGTTACGTACATCAAAATATCAATTAACCTTGACAACAACCTCTACTATTTTATCTGAGATTTTAAAATAGAAATTGCATGCCGCTCCTGCGCTGATTTTTTTTACACTAGTTCACCGGTTGTGAACTTTATACTACATTTATACCCTCCAAATAAATCCTTATCATATCAAATTGCAGTATGAATAAATTTTTTCTCCTTCTTGTTGTTTTTTGTTTATCAGTTTCTGTTAGGGCTCAAAAAATCAGCGACCATATTGACGTCATTCCTGAACCAGTTTCCCTGACCCGTGGAAAAGGGGTTTTTATGTTGCCCAAAAATGTAGTGATTGATGCAGGCACCAATGGCAGCCTTAAAGAAGTGGCTGCGTTATTAAAGAACCGGCTGCAATTAGTGACTGGAAACAACATTTCTATTACTGGTCAAAATAATTCCGCCACTATACAATTACAATTATTGTCCCACACCAATCCCACGATAGGCAAGGAAGGGTACCAGCTTTCCGTTACGCCTACCCGCATTGTGGTAAAGGCCAATGAAGCAG
>JANLYU010000072.1:0-6991 GCA_031365785.1 Flavisolibacter sp.
TTCCAATAGAGATCCCAGCAACAGCATCGTTATCTATAAAATTCATCAGGGAACTGGCCTGCTCACGCTCGTGGGACACGAGTCAACGCTGGGTCTTACACCGCGCAATTTCAACTTTGACCCTTCCGGCAATTACCTTCTTGTGGCCAATCAGAACAGTGATGTGATCGTGGTGTTTCATGTGAATAAAAGCACGGGACTCCTGGAAGATTCTGGAAAAAGGATCGAAGTGGGAAATCCGGTGTGTGTGAAGTGGATGGGAAGATGAACCCTCCCTGGCACAACTATTTATACATTGCTGAACACAACAACTACATGAAAAGATTACTCAACAAAGTGGCTATTGTTACCGGTGGTGGTACGGGTATCGGCGAAGCCGTCTGTAAAAAGTTTTCAAGAGAAGGCGCCAGGGTTATTGTCAGTGGATTTCCAGAAGACCCGATCCATGAAGTGGTAAAGGAGATTCAGCGGGAAGGAGGTGAGGCCACCGCATATAGTGCAGATATTTCATTGGAAGAAAACGCACGGTCCTGCGTCGAGATGGCGATCAGTACCTATGGACGGCTGGATATTCTCATCAGCAATGCAGGTGTATTTCCGCTCATGGAAGAAATTCAAAACTATCCCATTGATGCATTCGATTACCTGATGCGGCATAATGTGCGCACCACTTTTTTGATGACCCGGTATGCAATACCCGAACTTAAAAAGACGAGGGGATGTATTGTAGCTGCAGGATCAGAGTCCGGAAAAATTGGATTGGGAGAAAATTCTGTATATGGCGGAACAAAAGGATGGATCCATGCCTTCATCCGCGGCGTTGCAGTGGAACAGGCGCGCTATGGCATCAGGGCCAATTGTGTTTGTCCGGGTGCCGTTGATACAGCATGGACACACAAGGAAACCGGTCCCATGAAAGCTAAGGATGAAAAGATGCTGATCGGCGCCACCCCTATGGGCAGAAGGGGAACGCCCGAAGAGATTGCCAATGCCTATTTATTTTTGTCATCCGATGAAGCGTCTTTTGTAACAGGGGCTTTGTTTTCCGTTGATGGTGGCATTACCATAGCAAAGGGCTCCGTTGGAGAAGAAGCCGGGGAAGAGGTGAAAAAAGAACCGAAGGGTGAACTCAGGCTGGAACACAGTATGGATGGGGCAACAAATATGCTCAGGGGAAGTCACCGGGAAACGCACCAGCCCTGAGTGGCAGGTGTTTGATGATCATGCTTATGGAGTCAGGAAGTAAGAGGGATTTCATTTTTCTCCACTTATTTTTTTTGAAGTAAACTGGTTCTTTATGTATTGATTAAAAAAAGATCCGGCAGAACCTCCGCACTCGACATACAATTGAAAGATCTTCCACATACGTGGTGGAACATGATAATAGTGGTAGACCTTTCCATTCCGAAATTCTATCTCCATTAATTTTTCCTTTTCATCGTAACCAATTTTATGAATAGTGGAAGACCTGATGGTGAATATTGGATGAGTCATCTGAAAATCAATGTAAAAATTATACCACCAAGGTGACCAGTAAACACGATCAGCAGACAATTCAAAACCTTAATTTTAATCATGTTCAGGAGATTGTCAACAAGGGTAAAAAAATTCTGGGCAGCAGCGGCGTTGCTGTCTGTTGAGATGACTATCGTGGTGTGTTTGTTTGTGGTGGCGCTGGCTGCTTTTGTTTACATCACGAGGAGAATCTTTGTATTGAATAAAACGAAGATGGATGACCGGGTGTTTGCTTATTTGCAGCAGCACATCAGCGAACGCAATAATGACATCATGGAGTTCTTCACTTTGCTCGGGAAGCATACCTTCCTCATCCCTGCGAACCTGGCGCTGATCAGTTATTTTCTTTTCATTAAAAAACAAAAGTGGTATTCGATCAAGGTGCCGGCCATTGCCCTCAGCAGCGTGGCGCTGATGTTCCTGCTGAAGCATATATTTAACCGGGAGCGGCCAGACATACCCCTGCTGGATGCCGCCAAGGGTTTAAGTTTCCCTAGTGGCCATGCGCTTATGAGCGTCACCTTTTATGGGCTGATCATTTATATGGTATTTAAGTCGGTGAAACAGGAAGGCCTGAAATGGACGCTCATCGTGTTGTTGATTTTGCTGATCATAATGATTGGGCTGAGCAGGATTTATTTGCGGGTACACTATGCCAGCGATGTCATTGCTGGCTATTGCATTGGCTTTCTCTGGATTGTGTTTGCCCTCTGGCTGCTGAATAAAATGGAAAACTACAGCCTGCAAAAATTGGATCATGTAGTAGAAGAGCCGGTGGTAATACCCTGAACAAATTCACTACAAGGGAATGTTTTTGGCGCTATCGAACATTCTTGTTTCGTGGCGGGAAGAGTCCTTCATGGTTTTGTTGCCAGTGTCGTTGTTGTTGGTATTATCCTTATCAGAAGGCGGAGTGGTGGGTGTAGCACTGTTGTTACAGGAGAGGAGCAGGATAGCCAGCAGCACAGGGATCAGTTTACGCATATTCATTTTAAGAAAGCCATGCAACTATCCGGCCAGCTGTGGTTGGATAGCGAACCAGGGTTAGTGCCTGGAGGCCGCTTTCACCATTATTCCTGATTTATTTCTAAAAGCCTTATCCATTCTGTTTCTTAACGTTTATCCTTCTTGAAAAACCTTTAAAAAACGTACCTTCGCGCCTCAATTTTTACTTGCATGATTTCCGCTAATAAGGTTTCGCTTTCCTATGGTAAAAGAGTTTTATTTGATGAGGTGAATATCAATTTCACCAAAGGCAATTGCTATGGGGTCATTGGCGCCAACGGCGCTGGTAAATCCACTTTCCTGAAAATCCTTTCCGGAGAAATAGAACCCAATAAGGGAACCGTGGACATCACCCCCGGTGAAAGGCTGGCGGTACTGAAACAAAACCAGTTTGAATTTGACAACGAAACCGTACTCAATACGGTGCTGATGGGACATAAAAAGATGTGGGAGGTAATGCATCGCAAAGACGCCATCTATAACGACCCCAATGCCACGGAAGATGACTATATGAAGGCCAGCGAACTGGAAGCGGAATTTGGCGAGATGGGTGGCTATACAGCAGAAAGCGATGCCGCCACTTTTTTGAATGAACTGGGTGTAAAGGAGGAATACCAGCAAAGCCTGATGAAGGACATTCCATCCAACCTGAAACTCCGCGTGCTGCTGGCCCAGGCATTGTTCGGCAACCCCGACATCCTGTTGCTGGATGAACCAACGAACGGTCTGGATATTGAAACCATCGGCTGGCTGGAAAATTTCCTGGCCGACTATGAAAATATCGTGCTTGTGGTATCGCATGACAGGCACTTCCTGGATGCGGTATGCACGCATGTGGCCGACGTGGACCGCTCTAAAATAAAAACGTTTTCAGGTAACTATACTTTCTGGTACGAGTCATCACAACTGATGGCAAGGCAGATGAGCGACAAGAATAAAAAAACAGAAGACAAGCGCCAGGCGCTGATCGATTTCATTGCGCGGTTTTCGGCCAATGCATCTAAGTCCAGGCAGGCCACCTCCAGGAAAAAAGCATTGGAAAAACTTACCATTGAAGATATTGAACCCTCCAACCGGCGCTATCCCGGTATTATTTTTCAGCCGCTGCGCGAAGTCGGCAACCAGATCCTGAATGTTGAAAACCTCAGCGCATCCATTGTGGGCCGTAAACTTTTTGATAAGGTCAACTTTAGCATCAATAAGGGAGAAAAGATTGCTTTTCTCAGCAGGGATCCGCTGGCGGTGACGAATTTTTTCGAGATCATCAATGGTAACCTGAAAGCCGACAAAGGAAAATTTGAGTGGGGCACCACCATCACCAAGGCCTACCTGCCAGTAGAGAACAATGAATTTTTCCAGGATGGATTGACACTAATGGAATGGCTAAGACAGTTTGTGCCACCCCATGTTACCGACGCTGATGAGCCGTTCCTGAGGGGCTTTTTGGGTAAGATGCTTTTCAGTGGTGATGACATTCTGAAAAAGACCAATGTGCTTAGCGGGGGAGAAAAAGTGCGTTGCATGCTCAGCCGGATGATGCTGCAAAACCCGAACCTGGTGATGCTGGACCAGCCCACCAACCACCTGGATCTCGAAAGCATTCAAAGTTTCAATGAAGGATGCCAGAATTTTCCCGGAATTGTGATGCTCACTTCTCATGACCACACTTTTATTCAAACCGTTACCAACCGCATCATTGAACTCACGCCCAAGGGCATCATCGACAGGCTGATGACCTTTGATGAATACATGGAAGACAAACGCGTGAAGGAATTAAGGGATGAACTGTATGGCAGCGCGGTTTATGCGTAGCGTGAAATGAGGGATATGTGTTGAGTGTTAAGTGTTGAGTGTGAAGTGATGTGTGATGTGTAGCGATTTGCCACCGCAAATCTTTTTAAAAAAATAAGTGAGCCCGGAAGGTGATTTGTGTTTAGTGTTGAGTGTGAAGTGATGTGTGATGTGTAGCGATTTGCCACAGGCAAATCAACATAGAAATAAATATAATTACATACCGGACAACAGTGATTGACCACCTGCCTGCCAGCAGGTCTTCTCTTAACCACACATAACACATCATTCATCACACATCACAGACAACAAGAGTAATAGGAATTTGTTACATTCACGATTCACTTTCTCTGATGAACATCTATCATCCCTATACTATTTTTCCTTTGGGCGATGGTGCACTCACCATTGATTTCGGCAACATCATCAGCGAGGAACTGAATCAAAAAGTGCTTGATTTTTATCACCACCTGAAAAACAGCCAACACCCTTTCATCACAGACCTGATTCCTGCTTACAGTTCACTGACGGTTCTGTATGATGTAGCCGCCATTTACCAGCACCTCGAAGGAGACAACAGTGCCTTTGAAACCATGGCCAACATCATGGAAGGCATGGCTGTGGCCAAGCACCAGCCGGAAGAAAAAAAAGAAATCATCCACGTACCTGTTTGCTATGCTTTTGATTTTGCTCCTGACATGGAATACATCACCAGGGAAAAAAACATGGACGCAACAGACGTGATCCGCCTGCACACAGAACCTTTGTACCGGGTATATATGCTGGGATTTTTGCCGGGTTTCGCTTACATGGGACAGGTAGACCACAGGTTACAACTTCCCCGGAAAAAAGAACCCAGGCTTCATGTGGTAGCGGGTTCCGTAGGCATTACAGGTAAACAAACTGGTATTTATCCGCTTCAGTCACCTGGTGGCTGGCAGATATTGGGGCGCACCCCACTTAAAGTTTTTGACAATCAGCTCAGCGACCCGGTGTTGTTTCATCCTGGTGATACAGTAAAATTTTATTCAATCAGCGAAGATGAGTTTACGGATTACCAGAACAGGCATTCTTGATACCGTGCAGGATACAGGAAGATTTGGTTTCCAGCACCTGGGGATCAATCCCGGCGGAGCCATGGACCGGTTTTCCGCACAGCTGGCCAATGCACTATTAGGGAAAGAGCTTCATGATGCCGTGATGGAAATACATTTTCCAGCTGCAGAAATTTTATTTGAGTCACCTACAGTGATTACTATTTGCGGCGCTGATTTTTCTCCTGCCATCAACAATCAGCCAGTACCACTTCACCATCCCATCGCCGTGAATACGAATGCGGTGTTGCAATTCAGGCATGTAGAGCAGGGAGCGCGCTGTTATATTTCGGTGTTGCACGGGCTGGATGTGGAACTATGGCTGGGAAGTTACAGTACCAATTTAAAAGCCGAAACCGGAGGATGGAAGGGAAGAATACTGAAGCGGTATGACCAATTGCCGTTTAAAAAAAATTATGATGTTTCAGCGCTTCTTGGAGACAAAGAGGTGCATGTACTTCCCTGGAAAGCAAATGATACGGTGGATACCAGAAATGAAATTGAATGCATTTTAGGAAGTGAATGGTCATGGCTCACCAGGGAAGCGCAACAGGCCTTTCAAAACAACTGGTTCCTGGTATCCAGTAATGCGGACAGGATGGGTTACCGCATGTCGGGGGCGGCGCTGGAAGTGAACCGCGCCGACCAATTGGTATCTTCAGCAGCAGGATTTGGAACCATTCAGTTATTACCGGACGGACAGATGATTATTTTAATGGCCGACCATGGCACCACCGGCGGTTATCCCCGCATCGCGCATATTATTTCCGCGCACCTTCCGTTGCTGGCACAGAAAAAACCCAACAACAGCATCCGCTTCAAAATAACACCGCTGGAGGCAGCTGAAAAAAAATTAGTGGTGCAAAAAAAATACCTCCAACAATTACAAATTGCGTGTAAATTCAAAATGAATTTTTGATATGCTGCTTTTTGATCTTAATTGTGATATGGGTGAAGGCATTGGCAATGATGGCGACCTGATGCCGTGGATCACATCTGCCAACATTGCGTGTGGTTTTCATGCGGGTGGAAGTAATATGATTCAACAAACTATTGACCTGGCGTTGATGCATGGGGTAAAGGTGGGTGCCCATCCCTCCTTTCGTGATAAAGAAAATTTTGGCCGGAAAGAATTTGATTTGGATGACGATAAGTTGTACGCGATTGTGATGGAGCAGCTCATCAAGATTGACCTGATTGCGAAAGAAAAGGGCGTGGCTTTGTACCATGTGAAACCTCACGGGGCGTTGTATAACATGGCGGCGCGCGATCCCCACCTGGCCAGAAACTTCGCGCAGGCGGTCAAAGATTTCAACGAAGACCTGGTACTATATGGGCTCAGTGGCAGTTGTCTGATCAGTGAAGCGCAGGCCATTGGTTTGAAAACAGCGAGGGAGGCCTTTGCGGACCGGACCTACCAGGATGATGGCAGCCTCACGCCAAGAACGCAGTTGTATGCGTTGATTGAATCCGAAGACGAATGTGTGCAGCAGGTGATGCAGATGGTGAATGATGGAACGGTAACTACTGTAAATGGAAAAAAGATACCCATGATCGCTGATACCATTTGTATTCACGGCGACGGA
>JANLYU010000135.1:0-3318 GCA_031365785.1 Flavisolibacter sp.
ACGGGCGTTCCTGCATTATCTGTCAGTAAAATATTTCCGGCAACGGTGGCGCGGTTAACGGGACCCGATAAGAATATTTTAATGGCGGGTTGAATTCCTACTCCATAATAAGTGCTAAGACCCTGTGTCGCGTCAACTGCCCAGGCGTTAATACTAAAAGGGGGAGGGGGAGGTGGGGGGACGGGATCTGTGGTAATTCCACCTGATTTTTTGCTGCAATGAAAAGAAATGCTGATCATCATGCATATCACAAGGCAATTCATCACTCTCATAATTATTCTTTTATCATTTTTTCAAATCACAGAACAGTAGTTTTCCATTGTTAGGTGCTACTGTTAACACCTGACCGCCCTTTGTTTTCAACCATTGCAGATCTCTGATCTGTTCATTGATTCCTTCCAGATCGGACTGTGGAAATTTGTAAATGGCGTCGTTTCGGTCAATACTGAATACAGCTAGAGGTTGCCCGTCATAGCGGCCTTCGTAAGGTATTACATCAAAAAAGTTGCCACCGCTGATATACATGGACCTTCCGTTGGCTGAATGGCTTAGTTTCTGAAACGAGAATACCGGAGCTAATTGAAGCTCGGACGGAAGGTCTTTGAGGATGAAATTTCCCTTACCGTCTCCAAAGGCCACAGCAGATCCCAGGCGTTCCGCAATGAGTGGCTGCAAGGTATCCACGAACCCATAAAAGACATCTTTCATGACTTGTCCTGCATATTCTGCATACAGAAGATAATGTTTCCTAAGTACCGGAAGCGCGCGTTCCATTTCATCTTTGGCTAAAAAAGGATATTCTGCACCATTCATGGTGTAGGAAAGCAACTGGTCGGTTTGTCCGTTATGATCAAAGTCTGAAACATACAGTTTTACAGGACCATTTTTCCCGCTGTGGAATTTATTATTCCACCCCCAATTGCCAGCAAGGATGTCCATATTTCCATCACCGTTCACATCATCCAGGAAAACGGTTTGCCACCATCCTGTGGAAGTAGGTAGTTCAGTTTTAGCGAAGCTGCCTTTATGGTTCATAAAAACACAAATAGGCATCCATTCACCCGCCATTACAAGGTCAGGCCATCCATCGTGGTTGATATCAGAAAACGAAGCGGTAGTAACCATCCCCATATTTGTGGATGCGATGATGTTTTTCTCTGCCAGTGAAAAATGGGCCTTCCCATCATTGATTAAAAAAAATGACGACGTTGCCACGCCGTAGGTGTGTGCGTCTGAAAAATTGCCTACAAAAAGATCCATGTCTCCATCCTTATCCACATCCGCGGCAGCAACACAGGTTTTATTTCCAAAAAAAACAGGCAGTGACCGAAAAGAGCGGGTAAATCTACCCTTGCCATTATTAAGGTACAGCCTGTCCATCAGATTACTGTCTGTCCCTGCATATTCATTTCCCCCGCTGACCACGTACAGGTCTGGACTACCATCACCATTGGCATCAAAAAATAAAGCTGCTACATCTTCTGCATGTTTATCAGCATCGAAAACACTGGTATCTATATTTCGAAAACTCCCATTTTCCTGTTGAACCATGAGTGATCCCCGCTGGTCTTTCGCGCCGCAGGCATAAAAATCATCCAGTCCATCTCCATTCACATCACCTATAGCAATTTTTGGCCCGCGGGTGGATTCAGCGTGAGGTATCAGGTACTGAACATTGAAGTCCACAAAATCATTTTCCCGGTGTTGCCAGATACCATCCATATCATGTCTTACTTCAAGGATCTTAGGTGCTGAAGGAAAAAAAATTTCCTGATGGAAGATGCCGGAAGCATTTTTATGTTCTACTACCAATTGTTTGTCAGGCGTAATTTTTTGTAACACCTGGAACTTCTGGTCGGGCCATACCACCAGTATGCTGTCGAGGGTTTGACTGTCCAGACCAAAATGGAGCCTTGCTTCTGAAGAAGATTCAAAGCCCCGCGTCAGCATCAGTTGCTGGTATTGTAATTTATCCCTGGTGAATACATAAGCTTTGGCGCCGATACCGAAAGGGTTCATTCCTTCACCTTTCAACGACAGGGTAATGTAATGTGTGGTCTTGGAATTATTCTTCAATATCATCGCAGGTGCATCCAGGCAATTCAGTATAACATCAAGGTTCCCGTCATTATCAAGATCTGCATAAGCTGCGCCGTTAAAATAACCTTTCATACTACCGGTTCCCCATGAATCACTAACATCACTGAACCCTGTCTTTCCATCTCCTTTGAATAAATAAGGATGCGAACTTCCATCAGGCATCTTTTCCAACGCCATGTCGTCATATTTTTCGGAACGATCCATTTGTTTCTGCAGATACAGGTTGGAAATGAATTTCACATAATCCATGTCTACAGGTCTTTTTACAATACCACTGGAAATGATCAGGTCTTTGTTGCCATCATTATCAAAATCGGCAAACAGGGGCGACCAGCTCCAGTCGGTTGCGGATATGTTACTGAGCAAAGCAATTTCACTGAAACTACTCCCATTGCCATTGTTTTTTTGAAGGCAATTCCTCGAGTACTGGTATTGAAAGCCATTTTGAATGATCTTAAACTGATAGATGTCTGGATTTTCATCACTCCCATAAGTCTTCAGAATTTTTTCATCCGAGGGCAGCATGTCAACGGTTATTACATCCAGTTGTCCATCATTATTGTAATCTGCTACATCATTCCCCATGCTGAACCTCGAATAATGACGAAATGCTTTTGCCCCGCTTTCCGTAAAGGTGCCATTCCCATTATTGACATAGTAATAATCATTTTCATGAAAGTCGTTTCCTACATAAATATCTTCAAATCCATCATTGTTGATGTCGGCCACCGCTACACCAAGGCCATAGCCAAGACTACTTTGGTAAATTCCTGCTTGCGCAGATACATCCGTAAATTTTTTTACCCCTGTATTCAGTTCATTCCTGTACAGCCGGTCACCGGAAAGTGGATCGAACTTGCGCCTGTTGGAGGTATCCACGATATTTTCATTGGGCCTGTGCGATTGGTTCAGCAAATAACAATCAAGGTCTCCATCGTGGTCGTAATCAAAAAATACACTTTGGGTAGTTAAACAAGAAGTATTCAATCCATATTTTTCCGATTCTTCTAAAAATGTAACCTCACCCCCGCCCTCTCCTACATGAGAGGGAGAAATGCCCTTGTTAATAAATAATTCATTGTGCCCTTTAAGCCCATACCGGTTGCTTACAGTAGAAACATAAATATCCAGCCATCCATCTCCGTTAACATCGGCCATGGTAACACCGGTATTCCAGTCGGCAGTGCCGGCCACACCTGCTTTTTCAGTTATATCCTC
>JANLYU010000166.1:0-19821 GCA_031365785.1 Flavisolibacter sp.
ATGCTGTTGAGCACTTCATGATAAGTTGTTTCCAGTTTGCGCGCTACTACTGTTTCAGCTATGATTTCAGTTACATTGTATCCGATCATATGTGTTCCCAGCCATTCCCCATACTTGGCATCAAAAATTACTTTAATGAAACCTTCCTGGTGCCCTGCAGCTGAAGCCTTACCTGAGGCGCTTAAAGGAAATTTTCCAACTTTAATATCATAACCCAGCTCCCTTGCTTTATTCTCTGTCAATCCTACAGAAGCTATTTCAGGAACACAATAGGTACATCCTGGTACATTTCCATAGTCAAGAGGTTCTGGCTGGTGGTTATATTTTTTTTCCTGAAATGCAATGTTTTCGGCACAGATGATGCCTTCCTTCGAGGCCACATGCGCGAGTGCCTGACCAGGCACACAATCTCCGAGAGCATAAATACCCGGCACATTGGTTTGATAAAATTTATCTACTGAAATGAGTCCTTTTTCTGTTTTAACTCCCAGTTGTTCCAGCCCGATACCTTCCGTATTGGCAGCCACACCCACCGCACTTAAAAGGATGTCTGCTTCCAGTGTGATATCACCAGTGGAAGTTTTAACGGTTGCCTTCACACCATTTCCAGAGGTATCTACCTTGGTTACTTCTGAAGATGTCATAATTTCTATCCCCTGCTTCTTCAGGTTCTTTTCCAGTTCTTTGGATATATCTTCATCTTCCACAGGAACAACACGTGGCAGGAATTCAATGATGGTGACTTTAGTTCCCATACTATTATAAAAATATCCGAATTCTACGCCGATAGCTCCACTACCCACAATGATCATCGATTTTGGTTGTTGAGGAAGTACCATGGCATCTCGGTAACCAATGATCTTTTTACCGTCTATAGGCATGGCGGGCAATTGTCTGCTCCTAGCTCCGGTTGCAACGATGATGTGTTTTGCTTCGACTTCCTGTTTCTTATTGTCTGCACCTGTAACTTCTATTTTACCTTTACCGGTAAGTTTGGCAAATCCATTAATCACATCAATCTTGTTTTTTCGCATCAGAAACTGCACCCCTTTGCTCATTTTATCTGCCACACCCCGGCTGCGTTTGATGACGGCACCGAAATCGTGTTTACCACTGGCTTCTATTCCAAAATCTCTGGCGTGCTTGATGTATTCATAAACCTGTGCACTTTTCAACAGGGCCTTGGTGGGTATGCAGCCCCAGTTAAGACAAATTCCTCCCAGGCTTTCCCGTTCAATAACTGCAGTTTTGAAACCTAATTGTGCAGCCCTGATGGCAGCAACATATCCTCCAGGTCCTGTTCCGATAACAACAACATCATATGCCATAAATTCGAATTATTTTAATGGTAAAAGCGGCACGAAGCTAGCTTAATTTGAAATACATTCAAAAGAGGCATCCCTTCAAAACCATAAAGGTCATTCTTATACACATTCCTGATCTTTAATAAGAAAAGATCAAGGTGTCCTATAAACAAACTCAGGTGCCATGAGGTGCTGAGTCTGTACCCCTGTTCCATAAATGTAGGAGAGGGACCTCCTTTTCCAAAAACAGCCATAATGAGATGGTTATGGAAAGCATCCACTATTCTTCTGCATCACTGATGTTATCCTTTGTTAAGTTTTAAACTTTCTTCTATATTCTTTGGCTGGTAAGGCTTATTTCACGACATTTGCCATCCAAAAATTTCATTTTCATGGCACGAGTATGTCAGGTTACAGGTAAGGTTCCAATGGGTGGAAATAAGGTTTCCCATTCCAATATCAAGACGAAACGCAGATTTTTACCCAATTTGCAAACCAAAAAGTTTTTTCTCGCTGAAGAAAATAAATGGATTACCCTGAAGCTATCTACTAATGGAATAAGAACCATCAATAAAAATGGACTTTATCAGGTGGTAAAGGAGTTAAGGGCTAACGGCCAGCACATCTAACTGTACCAATTTAAAATCTTCAAATAATAAAAATGGCAAAGAAAGGAAACCGTGTACAGGTAATTTTAGAGTGCACAGAGCAAAAAACCACGGATGTACCAGGTACCAGCCGTTATATCACCACCAAGAACAAAAAGAATAACCCTGAACGCCTGGAGTTGAAAAAATTCAATTCTAACCTAAAAAAAGTTACGGTTCATAAAGAAATCAAATAAGGCCTCCCAATTTATTTCAGTCATCGAAACCAGGCCATTACTCATAATAAATTTAAATTATGGCAAAAGCAGCAAAGACCGCCATCAAAACTAAAGATCAGAAAGGAGCCGCAGAATCCAAAAACTGGTCGAAAGTGATCAAGGCTGTTCGCAGTCCTAAATCCGGGGCTTATACCTTTAAGGAAGCCATTGTCCATAAAGACAAGGTGAAGGATTTCCTTTCCCAAAAATAATTCGGGGTGTTAGTAAATATTCGTAGCCATCAGCCTGAGGTTGATGGCTTTTATTTGCCCCTTCTTTTCAATGGCGGTAAAAATTTAGCAGAGAAGTGGCCGTCCTGAATTCAAGAAAAATTTATTCCTTCAGTATTTAATTCTACGGAGCAATCAATCATGAGTTTTTTCAATAAATTGTTTGGCAAAAAAGAAAAAGAAATTCTTGAGGAAGGCCTACAGAAAACCCATGAAAATTTTTTTTCACGGGTATCCAAAGCCATTGCTGGCAAAAGCACGGTAGATGAAGAGGTATTGGATCAGTTGGAAGAAGCCTTGGTTTCTTCCGATGTAGGAATCGATACTACTATTCAGATCATTGATCGATTAGAGAAGAGAGTACTAAAAGATAAATATTTGAACATCATTGATTTAAATAGATTACTTAAAGAAGAGATTGAGAATATTTTAGAGGCAACGCCCTTGTCGAATTCGTATGATTTTCATTCCGACCTTCCCTCACAACCATATATTATTTTAGTGGTTGGTGTGAATGGGGTTGGCAAAACCACCACCATAGGCAAGCTTTCTTATAATTTCTCCAGGTCCGGAAAATCCGTTTTACTAGGTGCTGCCGACACCTTTCGTGCAGCAGCCGTAGATCAGTTAACAATTTGGTCTGAACGGACGGGAGTACCTATCGTAAAACAGGTGATGGGTTCAGATCCGGCTGCTGTGGCCTTTGACACCGTACAAAGTGCTTTGTCTCGTGGCAGTGATGTGGTGTTGATCGACACAGCTGGACGGCTCCATAATAAGTCCCATTTAATGGAGGAACTCAGCAAAATTAAAAGAAGCATTCAAAAAGTGATCCCTGGTGCACCCCACGAAGTGCTATTGGTTCTAGATGGATCAACAGGTCAAAATGCTTTGGAACAAGCTAAACAATTTATTGCAGCAACTGATGTAACAGCTATGGCTATCACTAAATTAGATGGTACAGCTAAAGGGGGAATTGTGTTGGCGATCTCTCACCAATTCAAAATTCCTGTGAAGTTTATTGGGGTTGGAGAAAAAATGGAAGACCTGTTGGTATTTGACAAACATGAATTTGTAGATAGTCTTTTCAAACTGGAATAAGTTCATTCATCCAAATTTCTAATGCTGAGCAGGTGAGCCCGGATACCGCCACAGCAAATGCAGGTACGATTGTCCTGATACAGTTTATATTCCGCACAGGCTTTCATTCCTTCCTGTTTGAAATAATCTGGAATGGAATCAACAGCATATACCTGATTGCCCTTTTTGAAGCCCCATACTGAACAGGGAGTTCCAACTGAGGTGATGACCACCTGGTTGCAGTTTTTTTTATGGCAGGCTGTCATCCATCCTAAAGCAATTGAGAAAGCAAGCACCTTTTTCATAGTAATCAGACAAAAGGAAAATCTTAAATGTTGCTTGGAGGTCTATTCCAGACTAAGACTTCCTTTCCCTATACTTACCTTTGCGCTCTTCATGAAAGTAAGAACCCTCAAAAAGGACAAGGTCAACATCATTACGCTGGGATGCAGTAAAAACATGGTCGACAGCGAAGTGCTGTGTGGCCAGTTAAGGCACCATGAAATTGATGTGGTACATGAAAGCCCCATGAAGGATCATAACATAGTTATTGTCAATACCTGTGGTTTTATTGATAAGGCCAAAGAAGAAAGCATCAATACTATCCTTGATCAGGTACACCTGAAACGTAAAGGCAAATTAGAAAAAGTGTTTGTAACAGGCTGTCTCAGCCAGCGTTACCGGGAGGATCTTGAACAAACCATACCTGAAGTAGATGCCTGGTTTGGGACTATGGATATGCCATTATTGCTGAAGCGTTTCGAAGTGGATTATCAATCCGAACTGGTAGGGGAAAGGCTTCTGTCTACTCCGTTACATTATGCCTACATGAAAATCTCTGAGGGCTGTAACAGAACCTGTGCCTTTTGTGCCATTCCCCTGATGAGGGGCCAACATATCAGCAGGTCTATAGATGACCTGGTTTTAGAAGCCACCCTGCTTTCTAAAAGAGGGGTAAAAGAAATCATGCTGATTGCACAGGAACTTACCTATTATGGTCTTGATCTATATAAAAAGAGAATGTTACCAGACCTTTTGAAAAGGCTCAGCGATATTCCTGGAATAGAATGGATCAGGTTGCATTACGCGTATCCGCATAAATTCCCAATGGAGATATTGGAAGTCATGAAAGATCGATCCAATATTTGCAACTACCTCGATATGCCTCTCCAGCACGCATCAGACCAAATGCTGCGTGCCATGAAAAGAAATATTTCTAGAAAGGAAATTGAAGAATTGATCCAGGCAATCAGGGAAAAGGTTCCTGGAATCTGCCTTCGTACCACGCTCATTGCAGGCTTCCCGGGTGAAACCCATGAAGATGTGTCCGAGCTAAAGGAATTTTTGGTTCAACAGCGGTTAGACAGGGTAGGAATTTTTACTTATTCTCACGAAGAAAACACCCCAGGCTATCTTCTTACAGATAATATACCGGATGAAGAAAAACAACAACGTGCAGAAGAAGTGATGGCTGTTCAGCAGGAGATCAGTTATGAAAAAAACCAGCAAAAGGTCGGAATGGATTTTAAAGTTCTGATAGATAGAAAAGAAGCAGGCCGTTTTATAGGGCGTACGGAATTTGATAGCGTTGAAGTGGATAATGAAGTCATCCTTCCTGCATCAGATGGCATTCAAACAGGAAATTTCTACAGAGTAAAAATTATTAAAGCATATGATTACGACCTGGAAGGGGAGTGGCTCTGATCAGCCTCAACTATAAACTCACATACCCCTTCATGCCTTTTATAACTTGATCGCTGCCATCTAGTTGAACAAATAATAAATTGAACCATCTGGTTGTTTTTTTTGTTCTGTTGAAAAAGTATAATGGCTGATTATAAAATAACAGACCTCAGTAAAAAAATGCGCAAAATTGATATTTGCATGTTTACCACCCAAAATGGTAAGGGTGTTTTATCTAGTAGGCCGATGAGCAACAATGGCGACGTGGAGTATGATGGTAATTCATATTTTTTTTCTTATGATGCTTCCAGTGTGGTAAAAGAGGTGGGAAAAAATCCACAGGTTTGTTTACAATTTGAAGGGAAGGACCAACTCTATATTTCTGTAACTGGAAAGGCCAGCCTTATTACTTCCAGGCCAGTTATGGAAAAACACTGGATTGATGAATTGAACAAATGGTTCGAAAAAGGTCTGGACACCCCGGGCATCACTATGATTCATGTAAAAGGATCAAGTATCAAATACTGGCAAAATGAAAATCAGGGTGAGTTGAAATTATAACCATCGATTACCATACATTTTTGGGACAGGAATCATCATAGCCATTACCTAAAATAATTCCGATCACAATTTCATGGGTACCCCTGATATATGGATTCAGATGTGAAGTGGTATAATCATACGAATAGCTTGCGCTTATTTTATTGGAAACGGTAAGTCCAAACATGCCATTAAAACCTTCCTGATATCTGTATCCTGCGCCCACCCATGCAATATTCCTGTACTGAACTTTGGTATTGAAATCAAATTGAGTAGATAGACCGGGAAGGGATTTAATTAAAATAGATGGAATCACATTATAATTTTCACCTGCGAGGAAACGGTATCCGGCTGTTAAGAAAAGGTGGGGGACCAACTTACCCGTGTTCTTTCTTAAATTGTTATCAGAAAAATTAAGTTTTTGAGGGATGATCTGCTTAGCAGAAATACCAATAAAATAATCCGCCGCATACAGATACAATCCGGCATTCAGGTCGGGTCTGTATTTATTGATGATCCCCGTCCGGTAAACCGCAGGATCTACCGTTGTATTGAAAATATCCAGTTTAGATGCATTGAGTGTGACTTTCGTAAATCCGAACCCAAAACCAGCAGATAAACTGGTACGGGTACTAATTCCCATGTGGTAAGCATAATCTGCGCCAGCCGAAAAATAACTAATAGGCCCAGTCTGGTCATTGATCAGTTGCATGCCGATTCCATGGTGGGCGGGTGCGGCAGTATAATCATCCCAGTAATTTTTTCCCCTGGGGTTGTCTCCTTCCATACTGAAATTGGTATTGGATGGCCGGTGATCTTTTTTGCCTAACGAGGTATGCAGGGTGAAATAGGAGGTGACAGGTGCGTCATCAATTCCTACCCATTGATGACGGTGGCTGAATTTCAGGTCTGTATATTGTTCAATGCCTGCCAGTGCAGGATTCAGTATGAACTGATTCAAAACATACTGCGTATAATGCGGCTGCTGCTGCGCATTTGCTTGAAATAGCAAGATGAAACCAATGAAGAACAGGTACATTGGTTTCAAATAATGGCAAGGTATTGTTGAATTCATCATAACTATTTGACTATGGTTAATGAACCTGTTAGCGGAGCAAAGCCATTTTTAAGAGTAATAACATAGTAGTAAGTGGCGAACGGAAGAATAACGCCTTTGAAAGATCCGTTCCAGGGAATAGAATAACCTGTCGATTGATAGACCATCTGACCATACCGGTTGTATACTTCTACTCTACATCCTGGGTAATCTGCCAGGTAAGGTATCTGCCAGGTGTCATTGACTCCGTCCCCATTGGGAGAGAAAGAATTGAGCACTTGTATGGGTTTAAGAATCTTCACCCCCAAAGTATCCGTGGCGGTGCAGTTACCTGCACTTTTTGCGGTTAATAAATACACCTGGTTATGAGTGGCCACCAGATAGGGTTTCAAAAGGGTTGAATTAGAAAAATCACCAGCGGGTGTCCACTGAAAACTGAGCCGGCTGGAATCATTGGCAGTGGAGCTAAAATGGATCACTGAGCCTTCAGGTACAAGAAAGGATTTACCAGCATGAATAACGGGTTGCAAATGAACAGTAACAGGGGTAGTGAATGGATCAGAAATGCATCCATACTGGCTTTTCACTGTTAATGCAACTGTATAGGTGCCTGCGTGGGAATAATTTTTAACTGGATTGACTGCATGTGATGAAAGCCCGTCGCCAAAATTCCAGTTCCATGACTGAATCAAACCATTAGGTGAGTTGCTCAGGTCTGTAAATAGATGGTTCATGCCCTGGCAAACGGTATCAGGAGTAACACTGAATTTTGCGATTGGTTTTGTAAAAAAAGAAAGAAGGGTTTTCATGGTGTCACTACTACAGCCAAAGGAAGACCGTGTGGTCAGGTGAACCTGATAAGATCCAGGTAAAGCATAGATATGTGAAGGATGTTGAACAGAAGAACTATTTGTCTGATCTCCGAATTGCCACTGATATGACAGGGGATCCATGTCTGGGTTGACAGATGTATAAATAAAAGCTGCCACACCATCAGGCATACAAACAGCTTCCGGCAAAGTAAAATTGGTAACTGGATTGGTGTGAACATGGATGATGTGGGTGACCGTATCGCTGGTACAATTACTGTCGCTGACGGCTACCAATTGAATTCCCAAATGCCCGGAAGTTGTAAATTTTTTACTGAAGGAATTATTATTAAGCAGGGCCATATTTGTTCCATCGCCAAAATTCCAGTTCCATTTAATAATTTTTCCCTGAGAAAGGTTTGACTTATCGGTAATAAAAGCCAACTGATTGGCACATACTCCCGGAGTCATCTCAAAATCAGCTAAAGGTTTGGGAAGAACTTTTATTAGGCTTACCACAGAGTCTCTGCAACCAGCCGATGAAGAAAAGATGAATCCTACAGAATGAATCCCTGGGCCTGCCATGGCTGGCAAAAATTGTCCATGTAAATCTGTCCCTGGTCCTTTATAATAACCACTTCCCATAACGCCATTGGTAACTGTGGCGAAAGCAACGGACATAGATCCTGAAAAACTTTCACACACAGATGGCAGTTCAGGAAAAGACAGCATAGGTCTTACGTTAAAGCTGGTAGTAAAAGTTGTATCACTTTTACATCCATTGATTGTTTGCGCACTGTATTGTAAGCTGTAGGATCCCACTGAATAAATATGTGAAGGACTTTGAAACCATGAGGTATTAGGGTTACTGGCTGAGGCTTGACCATCACCAAAATTCCATAAATAGTTCATTTCCTGACCATCTGCAATAGAAGTTGTATTATTGAATGGTACCACACCGTTGGTGGGCAGACAACCTGCGGAAAAGGAAAAATTCAAATTGGGCCTGGCAAAAACATGAATGATCCTGGAAAAAGTGTCGCTGATGCATGTGTTGCTCACACCTGCCAGGTGTTTCACAGTAAAATCACCATAAGAAGGAAAAATTACACTTTGGGGATGGTCATCATTGGAAGTAATAAAAGTATGACTTCCGAAATCCCAATACCATGCTTCCACCTTTTTAGTGCCTTCGAAATAAGAACTGTCTGAAAATTGCACGCTGGAACCTTCACAAATATTCCATGTCGAAGCAGTAAAACTCGTTATTGGTTTGGGATAAATGGTAATGGCCAATGAAGTATCTGTTACACATCCTTCTTTGGTTATAATTTGTAATCTGACACTTTGTTTTCCTGTTGCTTTGAAAACTTTCAATGGGTTTGGTAAGGAAGAATGGGTGGTGTCGGGGAAAAACCAGTTCCACCTGTTAATGGTAAAAATATTATCCTGAGTGGAAGCACTGAAATGTACTGTATCTAGCAGGCAACCCGAATGTTCAAAACTCAATGTAGTTACAGGTGAAGCTTTTACTAAAATACTAAAGCGTACAATTTCTGTATTGTTGCAATTATCAATTGAATAATGAGTAATCCTAACCGGTACTTGAAAATTTCCGGTATCGTTGAATGTATATTGACCAGGAAGTGTGTATTTATAAAATTTGGTGCCGTTTTGAACCAGGGAATCCACAGGCTCAGGGTTGCTAACACTCACATCACTATGAGGAAATAACATGGGAAGCTGGCTGATATTCCAAACCATGTTGAAGGGCTTGTAATCAATCAGCATAGATATCTGAACGGGTGTATTTCTGCAGGTGTAAAGATGGGAAGGGTGGCTGGAATCCCATGTATTGTGTACTTGTCCAATCACATTCAGGTTATTGATCAGCGTACCCGCATTATATCCATAGCTTTCAACACTCCCCAAGCCATAGGTGATGGCAGTGAATGCCGAATCACTTTGAACAATGCATTGTGCCTGTGCGGCGGTCCACCGTTTAACAACCACTGAATATCCGGCAAGCGAAGGGTGGTCGTAAGAATAGGTGAAAGATGCACTGCCATCAATGGTTAAAGAATTGACACCTGCAGAAGGAATAATCAGGGTGAGGTAATTCACAGAAATAGCTTGTTGGTTATTCCTGTAAAAACCGATTCTTTTTATACCCTGCTCAATAGGACTGATATAAATCATTTCCGGATCTCCTACATTACCATTGCCTCCACTACAAGTTCCACCCGTCATAAACTGAGCTACCATGATAGGCTGATCTGCCGTCAAATAATCTGCAGAATTACTTTCAAACTGGTAATAGGTGTTAGCAATCAAGCCGGTTAGCGGCACGCCGTTTCTGCGTACAATAGTGGAAGGGTCCTTGATCAGGATTTTAAATGTATTCGTCTGACTGGAGGAAGCACTACTGGACATGGAAGTGGGAGCGGTCAGGTAGCGTTTGCCCCAAGCCTGGGAAGGAAACAATTGCTGGATGTCGTTGTCACCCCCACCGCTTCCGCAATTAGCGGGATTCCATGTACGGCTGCTTCCTGAAAATACTGCAATAGGAAAACATTCTCCGTTTGAATTGGCAACAGACTTGATGGTGGTTCCTGTTAATTCATACCCTTCCTGGTTGGCTATGTAAGCCCCCAAAGTCTGGTAGACCTGACCTTTGTTCAGGGTGATAACAAATGGAGTTCCTGGTAATTTACCACCCCTTGTCGGTCCTGAAGGGGTAATCTGAACTGCTGTGTTATTTTCTTTGGCAATCACAAACATCCACGAAAAACAGTTAGCCGAATAAGCCTGTTTACTATTCACAGAGGTATAGGAATAACCCCATGTTTCGGTTGGCATCAACATGGTGGCACCGGAAGACTGATTCCCAAAAATATGAGCATAAGCCACAATGGGAACGTCGCTAACAATATGAATGCCTTTTGTGGAAAAACCTTCACTTAATAAACCTGTAAAACCCGAAGCACCTGAAAATAATCTGCAGTCATCCGGACCAGATTTAGGAAGGGGTAACGTGGAAATAACCGAATTGGCTGCCACGAAATAAGTTTGGGCATAAGATGTACCATTGATACTTACGGTTACGGATGCAGCTTGTTCTGCACTCAGATAAAGCACCATTTGCTGGGTATTGGACCCATTTTCAAAAAACTGATGATGACCATAACCAACCCAAAATTCTTTGCCTTTATTGGAAAGATTTTGGGATGAACCCGGTACTGTGAGGGATAACAGTAAAAAGATAATGATCAGCCTGTAAGCAAACATAATACGATACGTCCTTTGATGAATGAAACCGGCAGAGGAGAAGCCTATCTGTTATCTTTCGATAGTTTACGGAATCTGAATCTGCCCCGAATAAGTGGATCATAGCGGTTTTCCCTTGGATGCAAGGACGTCAATGAAAGTTGGCTAGGAGGTATCAAGGATATAGATGTCTTGCTGGTTGGTAAGGTTCTCCTTGTAGATGTGCTTAGATAGCAATGAAGTTGATGAAACCTCAGCATTGAAATTACATAATATTTTGAGATTGCAAAGTGAAGGAGCTCATTCTTAGAATAAAAATTGTCGTGTTTACTGATGCCATATTTTATTTCAGATGATACATATTACCTATGTGTGATCGCTGAATGGTGATCAAAAGGTTTTATAGAATAGTTTATGAAGGGGTGATACATGTCAGTATTTCTAGTTGACTATCTACTAACTGCATAGTAAGAGGGAAATGGCAGCTTTTATTTTATGGATCTCGCTGAACATTGATTCTAATAAAACTTAATGATAGACGAATAAAATTTCTTTACCTCTGAAGCTTTCATATAAAATAAAATTTATATTCGTGTATGTCTTTCGGTAAACCCAGAAAAAGAAGGAATAAGGTAGAGAACAAACAATTGTTTACAGGCATTTTATTACTGGTGATCACAGCGCTGGCAGTGGCCCTTTTCATTGTTCTACAGATGGCAGATTAATTTTTTTTTGGCTGAAAAACATTGATATTTCAAAAAAACCTGAATGGTTTGGTTATTCCCCTTCACATTTAAATGAGCAGCTCCAGCTTTTTGGTCAATGAATTGATTGAATCCTCTATTATAAAGCATGCCGGCTTGGAAGCGGCTAAAATGATAAGTGACATTCAGTGTCCACCTTAATTCGCTTGATCTGAAATTGCTGACTACAGTATCAACCGGACTGGGATTGCCAGCAGAGCCACTGGCATTTCGTCTACTATTTGGATTTCGATTTTTGCGTTGGGTTTCCTTCACCGGATTTGATCTCATTTCAAGACTCCTGCTATTTGAAGTCATTTTCCAGTTATTGAATTTCTTTTCCCACCCGCATTCTTCCCGAATCAATATTATTTTCTTCAGGTAAGAATATTGTACACCGGCACCTGCATCCCAATGCGGCCCCAAAAGATAATGAATTGAAATGGGGACATTCAGGTAGTAAAGTTGATGGAGCGAAACTTTGTGCTCCTTATAGGCTTCGGGTGTCACATCAGATTTTGTATCAAACATCATCCGCTGAGGCGTGCGTTGACGGGAAATGAATTGAAATTCGGTTTGTATAAAATAATGATTACCCAATGAACACTGCGCAAAAAGAGAAGGCAAGTAATCAAGCACTTTGTTTTTTTCAGAAATGCCTGATTCAGAATTTCGAATTTTGCCCAGACCAAGATTGATATTCATCCCCAGGCCTGCTGCGAAACCCTGTTTCTGATTTTTCAAAATATGGTGAACACCAGTTACAATATTATTCCTGGAAACATCTGTCAGTTGACCGGGTGAAAACTGTTTATTGTTTGTTTGTAGTTGGCCTGCAGTAGAAAAAGCTGATACACTCATTACTGTTTTAAAGGATCCATCCGGTGCTTTTTGGACTTTCAGCCCAAGGTCACTGGAAGGATATTTTTTTATTGTCTTTTCACGGACTTCCTGGTTACTGGATCGGTTTGATACAGACCGATTACGTTCACTTTTATGGTTCTGATTCATGGCAGGATGATTCAGAATGTTTTCTTTAGGGGTATCAAGATTTTTGCGGTGTAAATAAATTTCTGTAAAACCTGTTGCCTGGCTTTTTACATCGACCTGACGTGGTGAAAGTATTTCGTTTTGATTAGGTAAGGCATGGGATAAATGATGGAATGGATGGTCAGCCTTACTTTCAGTAGGAATAGAATAAGAGTTGGACGAGTGAGTTATTTTATAGATCAATGAATTAGGGCCAGAAGAACCTGAGCCCTTTATTTTGGGCATTAACAACGATGAAGTGGTTTTATTATTTCCTGTAAGGATGTGAATGGACATAGCCGTTAATCCCGCTATGCAGATACAGGCAAACAAAACCTTGCTTCCAAATAACCAGGCAAAAAATAGTATAGATTCATTATTTTCTTTCTGGACATTTATAGGAGCATTTAGGGTTGTTTGTTTATGGTCATTATAAGCAGGCTTGAAAAGGCGGCTGAATTTTCGCAGAATTCGATATATGATGTGCTGGTTCAGGTGTGGAGAGGATGAGTTGGGTGAATTTCCTGAAAGACTTCATTTTGCAGGACATATATAATGATTACCATGCCTGTTTCCAGCCTGAAAAACTGGCGAAAAAATTTCTTTTCCCGTGATTGGTGACGGTAAAATCCTTGTGAAGGGTTGAAAAGCTGGAGTATGCTACTGATGAAAGGCATTTTCTAGATACGGTTTTTGCCTTCCATAGGATATGTTAGTACGAAAGAATGAAAATACACTACCTACTTCGCATTTGCAAGACATACCGATACCATCAGCCATCAGCCTGCATTTCATCAGGATTGTATAGGTGGATAACTAACCTATTATCAGCTAATAGGATAAAAATTAAAATATGTTTTGGTGAAATTTTTTTATAGAATTTTCCCAATTTCTATAGAATGTTCATGGCATGGACACAAAACTGCAATTTATATCATGCATCCGTCACACTTCTTCTGACTGATTTACGTACTTTCTCCTTACCTCATCAACTAGAAGGTGTACTGAGATGATACCATACTTCGCCGTTCTCACACCATTGGGGTAAGGAACTAATAGTTCCATATCTGTTGGCCTGAATCGTTAAGCTGTTTTTTGCATGGATTTGTGCAGGTAGGCATTTGGATTATGTTCGAGCGCACCTTTTGGTAGCCATTCCCACCACATACCAAGATCAGACTTAATCAAATTGGTGTAAAAATCTGGTAGAACTGTAGTTTCTCCTTCAAAGTAAGAGCGGAAGGCTTTATCTTCTATCAAATGTTTCCTTACTTGTTTATAGAATCTGATTCTGCCATGACCTTCTGAAGAAACTGCACGCATGGTATTCATCCACCGGCCGGTAAAATTCGGGGTGGCCATAAAGCGCCTGTAGATCGCTCTTTTGGAAAAAGTATATTCGGTGAGGTCAATAACCTTATCATAGAAATCAATCCATTCATAATTTTTGGGCTTGAGGTTCATGGCAAGGTGATTATTGAGGAAATGGAAAGGGAAAGGCAATACCCTGTTTTCCCGCTGGTATTCCAGGTTGAGCGGAGCGGCTTCGCCAAATGAAGTCAAAAGCGAATAACCTGGGAATGCTGCTGGTGTTTTATCTACAAAAAGTTTGGTAAGTTCAAAAGGTTCATTTCCTGCATCGCTGTCAAGTCCTAACACGAAATTAGTTTGTACGTAAGGTACATGCTGGATCATCATATTGATGTGCTCTGATATCTGATTCACTTTTTGTTCACCAGCCATTTTTGCCGTACGGGATTTATTACCCAGCTCATACCAGGATTCTACTCCAGGAAGCAAGGCCTTAAAGCCATTTCTTTTTAAAACCTTGAGATGGTCTTCATTCAATATGGACAAGCTGCTTTCAGCAATGAAACGGAAACTATTTGGAGGTATGGCAGAAGCGATCGCTTCCATATTCTCATCAAACTTGATTCCGAAATTGGGATCATGCCAGCCTACAAGAGGAGTTTTGAACTGTGTTCTAAGAAAACGCAGGTCTTCTTTCATCAGATCAAAATCCAGGGGCTGATATGGAACAGTGGAATCAATACAAAAAGAGCAGGTATACGGACATCCTACACTACCGATCATAGGCACCATTTTCAAAAATGGGGCTTTCTTCAGCGTGGGTTCTATGAATTTCCATCTTTCTTTTACTCCGGGTAAATGGTGGGGCTGTTTGCCTGTTGACAAGTGCCTTCCATATTCACCTTGTGAAAAACAATTATTCAGAACTTCTTCTATTGTGGACTTATTGGTGAAACCTAATACAAAGTCAAAGTATTTGACAGCATCTTCCGGATAACAACGTGCATGCGGTCCTCCGAGGACGGTCACAGCACCGTTTTTTCGGAAATAATTACTTAGCGCGTAGGAAAGCAAGGCAGCTTGCGTAAAGGAACTGATAAAAACAATATCAACGCCCTGCGGAAGTTCCTTTCCAAGGTCTTCCTGACCGGTGTAACAAATCATTTTTACTTCATGACCCATTTCTTCACACCAAGTGGCTACAACAGTAGGCATGATGCTGGCCAGGTTGGCATACATAATTTTTGCCCATAAGGTATCGGTTGGGCCTTTACTTACAAGATCAATAATTCCTATTTTTAGTTTTTGCATAGTTTTTAATGTTGAAGTCCCAGATAAAAAGTGTTAACGTAATAAGTGGGTTCATTATTAGCGATGAAGATATTGATTTTATCCTCATAACCTAATCCCTGTTGTGGTATTTGAAGATTTTGGGTGTTTCCCAATAAATAAATCATCGGTTAATTGGATTGGCTGTTTGATGTGTTCTTAAAGTTTAGGGAGTCAGCAAGAAATTGTTTGTGGAATGATCTAGATGAAGGGGTATAGAAAAGCCCCGCACGCTGCGGGGCTGACTGAAACGATATTTTACCATTTGCTTTTATTATAGCCACCGCCGCCGCCGCCGCCATTATTGCCTCGGAAATTATTATTACGTGGTTTGTCTTCTTTAGGTCTTGCTTCCATCACTTTAATGGTCCTGCCTTCCACAGTTGCTCCATCCAATTCAGAAATGGCTTTTTTGGAGGCTTCCTCATCAGACATTTCAACAAATCCAAATCCACGTGACTGGTTGGTCATTTTATCCATGATGATCTTTGCGGAGGTAACTTCTCCGTAAGGAGCAAAAAATTCTCTCAGGTCTTCATCCTGTACGTTGAAGCCCAAGTTTGAAACATAAATGTTCATACTTCGTAATTAATAATTAAAAAAGATCTGAGGAGGCACAAGTAATGACTAATTAAAACTGCTTTTGATCAGTCAAAATAATTAACGATTACTGTAATGCTAAGCTCAAATTAACCTAATAAAGGTAACGAATAATATTCAACTGAGCAGTTCAGCCCAATGAGTATAGGAACTTAACCGTACTCAACTATCTCTGCAAAATTTATTGAGGAGCAGGTGGGGAAAGGGACCCTTTAAAAAGAACTTTTATGTAGTTCAGGGAAAGTAATAAATGTATATGAAATAAGGTATCAGCAGCCCAATTTACTCATGTTGATGCTAATCAGGATTCTGCTTGTTTAAAAAAGTGCTGAAACTGGGGTCATAACTTACCTCAGAAACAGTGATCAGTTTTCCTTTTATTTCCTGCCCATTCAAACTTTGGACGGCATTTTTTCCTTCTACTTCCACCGGCATATTAATATAAGCCCTTCCACGGGATCTGTTATTCAATTTGTCACGTACTAACTCAATCAATTTAACTTCTCCGAAAGGAGCAAACATTCTTTGAAGGTCCGATTCTGTAAGGTTTAGGTTGAGGTTCGAAACATGGATATTCATACTGTATGGTTCTGCATTATATGTAGCGGAAAATATAAATGGATGTTTTAAAGATAGAAGATATAATCCAATCCTGCTTATTATTACCTCATGATCAAATATTTATCAGTTTGAAATCCCACCTTTTACCAACTTCATTTTAGGTCTCATTTGACAGTGAGATGGGGAAATATATCTGAACAAATTGGGGCATATTAAAAAATTACGGGTGACCAAAGCAACAAAATATTTAAAATGTGGCGTTCCTGTCTGCTTTGTAGTCAGGGATAGATACGGTATCACCTTTGCTATATAAAATCAAATTCTTAACCGTGTTCCACGAATTCAAATTACTTAGCCAACAAAAACAACTTAGCCTGATCCGGGTTAAGGGTGTTTTTTTAATGAGCTATAAACAATATAATGTAGTCATCCGTTTATACCAGATTGGAAACTACTATGCAGAAGTATTCAGCTTTGATGAAGATGGAAAAATTGCTATGGTGAATGCTTTTGAAGATATGAAATACCTGGATCCCTATCTCGACCGACTTGATGTTTCTGTTTTAATACAAAGCTAGCTCCCAGGATTCTTTACTACCAACATGATCATTACAAAGTAAAGTTGACGTCCTTTGAATGTTAACAAACCTATAGTTATATTCATGGCTGGCTCTCCACTTACTGTCAATTCAAATCTTTATTGAATCCCTTTCTTTTATGAAAGATCAGGAGGGACAGCAGCGAAAGCAGAAGGATAAAAAGCTCCGTTCTCATACTCCGGGTTTATACTTTTGACTCGAAATAAAGCCCCAGGTAAAACCCGCAAGTGTTAAAGTAATATCTTCTACCCCGATCTGCAATCTTCAGGTTTTCCATTAGTTAAATATTTATATTTTATTTATTATTATGAAAGCAGCTACTGTCAATGAAATTAAGCAGGCACTTAAAACAATGGAATCGAATCAGTTGGCTGAACTTTGCTTGCGACTGGCAAGATTCAAAAAAGAAAATAAGGAATTGCTCACCTTTTTGCTATTTGAAGAGGATGACCTTGACGTATACCTAAAAAATGTGAAGGAGGAAATGGACAGGGGATTTGCTGAAATGAATACTACCAATATTTATTTTATAAAAAAAACTGTCCGGAAAGTCCTCCGCATGACCAACAAATACATACGATATACTTCTAATAAATCTGCCGAAGTTGAATTATTGCTTCACTACTGTTTATCTTTTGGCGCACTGAAAATCCCAGTTCTTAAAAGCACAGCTTTGATGAATCTATACAAGTCACAGGTGAAGAAGATCGAAACTTCTATAGGAGTACTCCATGAAGACCTCCAACATGATTACCTCAGGGAATTAAAAAAATTGTAATGAAGGTTTATATGTTTCTGAATGGAGAGCGGAGAGTAAATACAATGAATATTTGATTAACTATTCAAAAGGGTAGAATTCTGAAGATAATTAGTGTTAGGGTTGTATACGAAAAGAACAGAACCATCCTTGATCAACCTGATTACTTTGGTAAACTCATTTTGAGGTAAAGCAGGACAACCCTGGCTACGTCCCATATAGCTGCTATTAGCTCTAGCTGCATTTACATACGAGGCACCATGCACCACAATTCCTCTGGCTTCAGCATTGTTGTTGAATCCGTCTTCTACACCTGAAAGCTTCAGGGATAAACCATGTTTACCACTGTAAGTTGTTTTTGTAACATAAAACCCAAGGCTACTGGCTTCAGAATTAGGATTATTAGAAAACTGCTGAGCCTGATCCAAGCCGCTATTTTTACCATGAGCTACAAAAGTATGCATCACCAATTTCATCTTTTCAAGATCAAGAAGGTAAAAACGCCTATTCCTTGAAGATTGGCTGAGGTCCACTATAGTCAGATATTTGGTATTATGGACCATTCCCTCATTGATGAGTTTCTGATAACCTTTGATGGCAAGCGTTAAAGCTTCAGAAGAAAGGCCTTCCTGGTCAAGCTGAAGTTCCGAATAAAGGGTAGAACTGATTGAAGTAACCTCATCGTTACAATCTGGGTTAGAAGTCGTAACTGAGTTATTGCCGGGCTTGTTAGAAGAAGACTGAAGAAATGTAATTTTATGGATGGGCTCGAATGAAAAGAAAAGAACTGAAAACGACACAAATAGGAGTTGAAACAAAAAGGTTTTTATCATATTCATGCGATTTTTTGATTGGGAAAGTGCAAATTTCCTTTTATTGAGGCACACGTGAAAAGATTAGGGTGAACAACAACGAAACTTTAGCATTTCAGGATGTGGCCGCTAAAAAATAACTATCTGAGCGTACTGTCCCCTTTCCTTTTAAATGAAGTGAACTTTTTAATGAATATAAAGAAAATGTTTCTGTTGTTTATTGGAATGTGACTTAAAAAAAATGATTGATCACTGCGAGTTTTGTGGTCTATTTTTTTGTACACACATATGATTGAATGTAACCAACATATTAATGTAACCAACATGCTGGTATAATTGATTACCAATAAATCCTACAATAAAGCTCTTCGTATCAAATCAATTGAACAGGCTATCATGCAAAAGGTGAGTGCAATGATGATTCGCTTTTGCCATGATTACTGGTGAGGTCTGTGAACTTAACTGCAATAAATGAACAGTAGTCTTTATTTTTAACCATGTTTTCAGCTGATCACATGGACTATAAACAAACCCTGGCTTTTTCAAGCTTGATCCAGGATTACTTAGATGGTTCGGAAACCCTGCAACGTTTTTATTCATCACTTCCGACCCTTGAAGGCATTTCCGAAACAGTACAACGTAAAAAGGACCAGCCTGTCAACAGACCACTATTGGTAAAAGTGTTGAAAAAACAGTACACTCATGTAAAAACCACAGAAGCTGTACAAAGAAATATAGAACTTCTGATTTCTGAAACCACATTTACCGTTTGCACGGCTCACCAACCTAATCTTTTCACCGGCCCTTTGTATTTTATATATAAGATTCTGCATACGATCCGGCTGTGTTCCTATTTGAAAGAATCAATCACTGGTAATCATTTTGTACCCGTTTATTATATGGGTTCAGAAGATGCTGATTTTGCTGAATTGAACCATACTTATGTCGATGGGAAGAAAATCGAATGGAAAAAAGAACAATCAGGAGCGGTGGGAAGGATGTTTGTTGACCAGACGCTCCTTCAACTGATTGATGAGATGGAGCGGCAGTTAGCACCTAATGTTTATGGTAAAGAAGTAATTCATCTATTACGAAGTTGTTATGTCTTAGGTAAGAATATTCAGTCTGCTACTTTTGAACTGGTCAATGAATTATATGGAATTTATGGCCTGGTGGTACTCATCCCTGACCAGGCGGAATTAAAATCACAAATGCGTCAAGTTTTCACTGAAGACTTGTTTCAAA
>JANLYU010000171.1:0-23161 GCA_031365785.1 Flavisolibacter sp.
GCAATCGGAATCATGGATGCAAATTCTGCATAACACAAACCTGCCAGGGCACAGGCAAATGCAGCGATCAGGAAAGATATGACCACTGCCGGACCTGCATGTCCTCCGGCTGCTGCAGCTGTCCGTACAAAAAGACCTGCGCCAATAATGGCACCAATGCCCAATGCGATAAGGGCACCTACACCCAGGGTTCTTTTTAATCCCTTTTCTGAATCATCTGCTTCAGCGATGAGAAGCGTGAGTGATTTTTTTGCAAATAAACTCATAAGCGCATTTTATGATGGTTAAGCGCGTAAAATAAAACAATAATTCAATAAGGCTTTGATGTTTTTCAAAGGGTATAATGAAATGAATTAACTTTTGCAGGATGGATTATTTTTACCGATTTTCGGAGATCGGTAAAAAGCTTATGGTATGGGGAAAGGCAACAGGCTGACTGTTTTCATTTTGGTGGCAATGGTTTTGGGAATTCTTACAGGTTACTTTGTATTCACCTCTACCAACCCTTCCTTTAGAGAGGATTTCAGTAAAAATATCAAACTACTCAGCACTATTTTCATCCGTCTCGTACAGATGATCATCGCACCCCTGGTATTTACCACCCTGGTCGTGGGCATCACCAAACTAGGCGATCTTAAAACAGTAGGCAGGGTAGGAGGTAAGGCTATTCTATGGTTCGTTACGGCTTCACTGGCTTCTTTGCTCATAGGGATGGCGCTGGTGAATTATTTCCAACCAGGCAAATACATTGACCTTTCGCATCGGGATGTGGAAGGCCTTACAGACCTCGTCAGCAAACAAAAAGGTTTTTCATTGCAGAACTTTGTGGAGCATGTCATTCCTAAAAGTTTTATTGAGGCAATGGCTAACAATGAGATTCTGCAGCTGGTCGTATTTTCTATATTTTTTGGTGTGGCGGCATCTGCTATCGGTGATTTTTCAAAACCACTGATCAAAGCCATCGAAATGGCGTCACATGTGATCCTGAAAATGGTGAATTATGTTATGAATTTTGCCCCTCTAGGGGTATTTGGAGCTATTGCTGCAGTAGTGGCTTCCAAAGGACTTGGAATTTTCAATTTTTACCTCCGTTACTTTTCCTTTTTCCTGATGGGTATTGCCTTTTTGTGGATCCTTTTATTAGGAGTAGGTTTCCTTATTTTAAAAGGTCGAATGAGAGATTTGTTGCGGCGCATCGGAAGCCCCCTGCTGATTGCTTTCAGCACTACCAGCAGTGAAGCAGTATTTCCTAAACTTACTGAAGAACTGGAACGGTTTGGCTGCAAGGACAGGATCGTTGCGTTTGTGCTTCCACTTGGTTATTCCTTTAATCTGGATGGCAGTATGATGTATATGACGTTCGCAAGCCTGGCCATTGCACAGGCCTATGGCATTCACATGCCACTGGGAACACAACTGACTATGCTGCTGGTGCTGATGTTGACCAGTAAAGGAATTGCCGGTGTTCCCCGAGCTTCCCTCGTGGTAGTGCTGGCTACCTGTGCCATGTTCAATATTCCGCCGGAAGGCGTGGCGCTCATTTTGCCAATCGATCACTTTTGCGATATGTTCCGCACCGCTACCAATGTGGTAGGTAATGCGCTCGCAACAAGTGTGGTGAGCAAGTGGGAGGGCGAGCTGGGGGGAAAAATTGTGAAAAATGAATCGTAAATAGTAAACCTGTTTTCAACAGGCAAATGGTAAATCAAGTCACGTATCAAACAAGAAAATGCACACACTTTTATATATCATTTTACTGAAAGGTGGTTTTATTCACAATTTTATTGAGTGGATCATTAATAATGGAGGACTTTATTTCCTGTTGTTTGTGATCTTTGCAGAAACTGGTTTGTTTGTTGGCTTTTTCCTGCCCGGTGACTCTCTGTTATTTGCTTCAGGGATCTATCTGGACAGCCTGTCTAAAGAATTTTTTGACTTACATTACCTCTTTGTCATTTTACTGGTGGTGATCGCTTCTTTCCTCGGCAACCTGGTAGGTTATTGGTTTGGCAGGCAGGCAGGTCCCGTCTTATACGAACGTAAAGAAACATGGCTGTTCCGAAGAAACCACCTGATACGGGCTACAGATTTTTATAACGAGTATGGCAAGGCCACCATTTTCCTGGCCAAGTTCCTTCCCATCATCCGCACCTTTGCTCCCATTGTAGCCGGCATTGTAAAAATGGAACGCCCCACATTTTTATTTTATAATTTTTTAGGGAGTTTGGCCTGGGTAACGAGTATGATGCTGGGCGGATATTATTTACAGTCGTGGGTAGAAAAGCAATTCAATTTTAGCCTCAAAGATCATATTGAAGCCATCACCATTATCATCATTCTGGTGACTACGCTTCCCGTACTGTATAAATTATTTTTTGCCAAAAAGAAAGTGGACACCAATAGCAAGCCTATATAATTATTATATGGAGCAGAAAAGGTCTTCTATTTTTAGTCTGGTCGTTATCGTTGCAGCCCTGGGTTATTTTGTTGACATCTATGACCTTCTATTGTTTACAATTGTAAGAGAGCCCAGTTTAAAGGGCCTGGGCATTGATCTTACCAATACTCAACTCGCAATTTCAACCAGTACCAGAATCATCAACTGGCAAATGACCGGTCTGCTGATAGGCGGCATTGTGTGGGGCATCCTGGGTGATAAGAAGGGTAGGCTGAGTGTTTTATTCGGATCCATCATCATTTACTCCATTGCCAATTTTATTACCGGTTATGTGACTACCATTGACCATTATGCCTGGGCAAGATTTGCAGCAGGAATAGGACTGGCCGGTGAACTGGGTGCCGGTATTACCCTGGTAAGTGAACTGTTGCCAAAAAACAAACGTGGTATTGGAACATCTCTGGTGGCAGGTATTGGTCTTTTCGGTGCTGTCTTTGCCTATTTTACATTCAAGGTTACCAACGACTGGCGCCTGTGTTATAAAATTGGAGGCGCTTTGGGTATTGGCTTGCTGTTATTACGGGTAGGCGTAGCCGAAAGTGGCATGTTCAAGGAAATCAGGGATAAAAATGTTTCCAGAGGAAATATTTTTATGTTTTTCAACAACCCTACCCGCTTCAAAAAATATTTACTGGCTGTTTTAATTGGCCTTCCCACGTGGTTTGTCATTGGCATTCTTGTAAACCTCAGCAACCGGTTTGCACATGCCCTGTATAACCAAACTGCCCTTGACAGCGGGCGTGCCATTATGTATGCATATATTGGAATTGCGTTGGGTGATATCCTGATCGGATTGATCAGCCAGTATTTTAAAAGCCGTAAAAAAGCCTTATATCTTTTTTACGCAATGACCCTGATTTCAGGCATTACTTTCTTCAGTTCCTGGAATCATAACGACAACAGGATGTACGCCATCTGTGCAGCATTGGGTTTCAGTACGGGTTTCTGGGCCATCTTCGTGACCATGGGTGCTGAGCAGTTCGGAACCAATCTGCGGGCTACAGCAGCTACCACGATTCCGAATATTGTCAGAGGGGCTTTGCCACTGATGAACCTACTGTTCAAAAACTTATTTCAGGATCACCTTGGATGGAGTTTGCTTCAAAGTGCATGGGTTACAGGTGTGGTGGTTATTTCCATCACCCTGGTAGCAGCCTATTTTACTGAAGAAACCTTTCACAAGGATTTGAATTATGTGGAAGGTCATTCTGCCAATACACCTTAATTGTTATCCGCCTATCTTCGGATTTATGAAATTCCTGATCATCCGTTTTTCTTCCATTGGTGATATCGTACTCACCACCCCCGTGGTCAGGTGTTTGAAAAAACAAGTGCCGGAAGCGCAGGTCCACTTCCTCATCAAGCCTGCTTTCAAAATGGTTATCGAGCATAATCCATACATTGATCAAATCCACCTACTTCAAACTGACTGGGAACTCATGATAGTGGAATTAAAAGAAGAAAAATTTGATTACATCATTGACCTGCACCATAACCTCAGGACCCTCCGGGTTAAAAAAGCCCTGAAAGTGCCTTCATTTTCTTTCCCCAAGTTAAATATTGAAAAATTCATTTTTGTCAAACTGAAATGGAATGTAATGCCCAAAGGCGTACATGTAGTAGACAGATATATGAAAACAGTAGTTTCATTTGGTGTCGTTAATGATGGCGAAGGCCTGGATTATTTTATACCTTCAAAAGATGAAGTGAAGGAAAGTGACATCCCTGCGTCACACCAGCTGGGTTTTATTGCCATTGTTATTGGCGCTTCTTACCTGACCAAGAAATTGCCTGTCAATCAACTGCAGGAACTTTGTCAGCGAATCCCACATCCGGTGATGCTGTTAGGTGCCAAAGATGAATTTGATGAAGGGGAGAAAATCAGTGCTTTTGATCCGGTGAAAGTTTACAACGCGTGTGGAAAGTTCAACCTGAATGAAAGTGCAGACTTATTGAGAAAATCAAAAGTGGTGATCGCCCATGACACAGGCCTCATGCATATGGCGGCAGCATTCAAAAAACCGGTTATTGCCATATGGGGAAGTACTACGCCTTCCTTTGGTATGGTGCCCTACTATGGTGATCGCTATCTTGCTCGCCATGCTCATCCCTATGATCAGGTGCAGGTGTTTCAGTTGTGGTGCAGGCCATGCACCAAGTTCGGGCGTGACCGCTGCCCCCAGGGACACTTCAAATGCATGAAAAATATTTCTATCAATGAAATCATCATGAAGACTCAAAAATTCCTGTGAAGCAAAATCTCATAACGTGGAATTTCATCAATCATTATCAAATTCTTTTTCTACCGGCTATTTGATCACCTATAAGGTAGGCACGCTCTTGATTTATTTTAGCTGGCTTGGTAATTGTATCATCCTGGAAAAAGTTATGATGAAGCAATTTTCTGTAGTTTTTTATTTAGCCTTTACGATAGTTTTGGTATCCTGCAATAGCCGTAATGACAGGTACATGAATCTGAATACCGGAGAATATGTTGACATGAGAACGGATACTACTTCCGGACTGATGGTCAATGCTACTTCGGGTGCTCCCGTAGAGATTTATGTCGATACGAGGTCGCATGACACTATTTATGGAAAAACCGGTAAGATTGTTAATGGGCGGGTCACGCGGTTAGAAAGTGGAAAGTGGGAGGTGAAAAATAATGGTGGTGAATTCAAGGTGGTGAATGGTGATGATAAGATCAAAATAGAATCCAATGAATCAAAAACAAAGAACGGAAACGTAACGACCAAGGTGGAAAAGGATGGAGATATAAAAATCGAAGATGGTCATAAAACTATCAAAATAGATGGAAAGACAGGAAAGCGGAAAGTTAAAAAAGATCATAACATTACTGATAAAGTCAAAAATATATTTCATTAAAAAAAATCCCGCATGATGCGGGATTTTTTTAGTTTACCTGTATCATTTTTGGAGGGCGTTGTTTCGCTTCTTCTTTTTTAGGAATAGTGAGGTATAAAACACCATTCTCATATTTGGCTATGATTTTTTCTGCGTCAACAACGTCCTTATACAATTGAAAGGATCTCTGAAAAGACTGGTAACTAAACTCCCGCCTGGTGAACCTATCTTCTTCCTGATGCGTTTTTTCATTTTTCTTTTCACTGGAAATAGTAAGGGTATTACCATCCAGTTCTATCCTGAAATCATTTTTTTGCATTCCCGGAGCGGCCATTTCCACCAGAAAATTTTCATTGCTTTCCCGGATGTTTACAGCAGGTATGCTGGTACTGGTAGCTGAACTGTTGGTACTGTCCCAGATATCCCTGGTTAGAAAATCATCGAATAGATGTTGAAATGCAGGATACAGTTCATTTCTTTTTAGCAGTGACATATCACCTCCTATTTTAAAGTGAATAATTTAATTACAACAGGAGGGCTACAATCAAAATACCATTTTAAAAAAACCTGTTTTTTTTTCAGTTTCACTGAAATTTTGTCAAAGTGATATGACTAATTTTCACGGTTATTGCTCAGGTTAAAGTCGTTGTCTTCATCAGACTGGTTTGTTTCTTCATCTCGTTCTTCCAGTTCCGACCCCGGTATGTCAAGATCCCTCAAGGACCTTACATCCCCGAAGCTTTTTTCATGGAGAGGATTTCTATCATAGTCTTCATTGTCCAAAGACGCCTTTCGAAACTGATGTTCATCCCTGGTTGAGGCGGATCGTTCCTCCTGGACCCTGGTGTCATTATTGTTGCTGTAACCGGCTTCTTCATCTTCTTCAGAATCCTCTACTCCGAAAATACTTTTTCCTTCTTCATCATCAGAAGAAATGGTGGTGTCACCGAGCGCCCCCAGGGGAGCAGGATGTACAAATTCCTGCCCGGGAATATCCTTTACTTCCGGGAGATCTATGAAAGTTTCTTCAGCTTTCAATTTTTCATTGTCCTGGTCAGAATCCGGTAAGTCATTGGGGGCGGTAGAATTTTTTTCTGTCCGGTTCAAACCCCTTTCGTGGGCACCGGGCTGGTTGTTTCTTTCCTGATTCATAAAATGGTTTAATGGTATATAGTAAACACATAAAACTCGTGCCGTCAACAGGAATTGAGCCTGGGGTCAATCATCCGTACTACTACTGAACGACGAAAGTAGTACTACTGTTTTTTTTATGCTTTTATTACATCAATTTGCCTGTTACAAACAATAATTATTTTTTTATGACCACCAACCACCTAATTACGCTTGCAGAAGCACAGGAAATGACGAAACGCTATGCCGTAAGGCATGAAGAAATACTGGAACGAACTTTCAAAAACAAAAAAATATTGCCGCAAAGTGAGACCTTCGACCGTGAAGCGCTGGACAGGATCCTCCTGCAGGTGGGTTGCGAAAAAGTAAGAATCTATTTTGGAATGGATGTAAATGATATGGTGAAGTTGCTGTTGGTAGGGGTGAATACCAGGGATGAGGATATGATTTCTTCAGCGGATCCAGTGATCATGGAAAATGGCATCAGGTGTCCACCCACCTGTACGGTGATTTCTCCCTTTAGCAAATAAATTCACCGGATGAATATTGAAATGGCCCTTGCTTTTAGTTTAAGCATCTGGATAGCGGCCCTGCTTTCCCTGGCCAGGTTTCATTCTATAAGGAAAGAATATTTACCCTTTGTATTACTGGTCTGGCTGGCTGCCCTTACTGAAATCATTACCCTGATATTATTAAACAAAGGGCTACCCAACATAATCAGCAGTAATGTATACAACCTGCTTGAAGCGCTGCTATTGCTGATTTTTTTCAACAAGCTTGGGGTATTCGAAAGCAGAAAAGTGGTGTATTATGTGTTGTTGGCAACGTTTGCAGTCACCTGGGTATTGGACAATTTCGTTTTTCATCCTTTTGGCACCGCATTCAATTCGTATTTTATCATAGTATATTCTGCTCCAGTTGTTATACTGGGTATCCATACGATCAATGGACTGCTGATCAAGGAAAAAAAAATTTTAAGGAATGCAGCGTTTTTTATTTGCCTCGCACTGATCATTTATTTCACTTACAATATTATTATAGAAACTTTTTATTTATATGGTCTGCAACTTAGTGGAAAAGTAACCGCAAAAATTTACGATATTCATTCATGGATCAACCTCCTGTGTAATTTAATTGATGCACTTGCCATTTTATGGATGAGAAAGAAACAGGCTTATACACTGCAGTACTGATTGTTAGTTTTATTGTAGGTATCATCATTACTTATTTTTTTATTTCCATCATTCGCCAGCACCGGAGAAACCTGGAACTGTATAAACAAAGTATTTTTACCGAGATCAATACATTGGAAAGGGAAAGGTCAAGGATGGCTGCCGACCTGCACGATGAAGTGGGACCAGTACTGTCGGCAGTGAAATTGAGATTGAGTAGCCTGGAGATTCCGGATCCGGAAGATCAATTAGAGCTTTCAAAGACCAACGAGCAAATTGACAACCTGCTCCGGCGCATGCGGGAAATATCGTTTGACCTCATGCCCAATTCACTCCTCAGAAAGGGATTGCCAGCCGCCGTTCAGGAATTTATAGAATACTGCAGCAAGAACACCGCGTTACACATCAGTTTCCGGCATGAAGATGTTTTTCTCAACCAGCAACAATCCATCAACCTATACCGGATCATCCAGGAAATCATACATAACACGATCAAGCACGCGGGTGCCAGCGAACTGCTGATGGAAATGAAAAAAGAAAAAAGCCACCTGATTCTTACCGTCAGGGAAAACGGAGTTGGGTTTGATTTCATCAGCAAGTCCGACGAAGCAAAAGGTCTCGGCCTACGTAATTTACTCAGCCGTATTGAGATCATCGGTGGGCAAATGTTTTTTGAATCAAAAAAAGGGAAGGGAACATCCTATATTTTTGAGCTTCCAATAGATCAGGAATGAAGCAAACACAACCCATCCGGATTGTACTGGCGGATGACCACGAAATATTCAGGGACGGTTTCAAGTCCATGCTTAGAAAGCAGACCGCCATACAATTGATTGGAGAAGCCGCAGATGGTGATGAACTCATTAGAATCACGCACAGTTTATTGCCGGATGTTGTGGTCACCGATATAAAAATGCCACATACAGATGGCGTGGCGGCTACTAAATCCCTGATCGGAGAATTTCCTGAAATGGGCATTATTGCACTTTCCATGTTTGATGAAGAGGAACTGATCGTTGAGATGCTGGAAGCCGGAGCTCGGGGTTACCTTCTGAAAAATGCCCATAAAGATGAAATCATGCAAGCCATCAAAGCTGTATACCATAATCAGACCTACTATTGTAATGATACCACCACCAGACTGGCACAAATGATTGCACGCAGCCGGACCAGGGATCACCTGAAAAAGCAGGATTTTTCAGATAAGGAGTTGTCTGTTATCCGATATATCTGCCAGGAAATGTCTAATAAGGAAATGGCATACCAACTCAACATGAGCATCAGGACGATTGAAGGCTACCGGGACAAGATATTAAATAAAATGGGTGCCCGGAATGCAGCAGGAATTGTAGTGTATGCGATCAGGAATAATATCTATAAGGTGACGTGATCAGATAAGCTGCGACCCGTTTTTCATCATTTCAGAAAGCATTTCATTAGAAGGGTTGTTTACATAACGCAAGGTTTCCCAACGTTGGTTTTGAAAATGAACAATCACCAGCATGGTCCTTTGCCAGCCTGTAGAGCGAAAGTAAAACAATTGTTTATCCAACTCTTTGATGACTTCAAACAACATCGCTGGTTTTCTAATAACAGTAGCTGCATCATCATACAATTCATGTGAAATCTCCTGTACGTCTACTTCTGCATATTGTAATAAATAGATGGTTCTACCAAGGGGATCTTGTATGGTATTTACATCAGTGGACACCGTACCGGTATGTATTTTATGAAGATCAATTCTTTCAAGAGTTAAATCATCACTTCAATGTCATCAAATGATGCGACCAGTTCCTGGCCTGCGAAAATGGCTATGGAAGTATACTGACCCAAACCTGCAATTGGTTCTGAATAATATACTTCTTTCATGCGGCATCGTCCTTTTGGTCTTTCCGGAACCTGCAATACCAGTTGTTGATTTTTACTACGGACACTTTTTTCTAAAGCAGGAGAAGTGGTGTTACCGTCAGTGTGTATTTCTCCAAGGACATATAAAGTCCCAAATTTTTTTTGATTGAACTGATCATATTCTATCCAAACTTCCCAAAGATCAATATCCTGTTTCTTTACCTGGCTAATCATAAGGCAATTTAAGAAAGCAAAATGATTTAAAAATTATGGTTACTACTTAACACGCATGCGTAGTAATACGTATTTGTTTAATACATAATAATTATATGATTTAAAACCTGAGTTCAGGCGGGATCAGTAAAATTTTTTTTGCATCTGGATAAATGAATGATACAAACTTTTTGTAATGGGTCCTGGACATTCGAAAAAATAATTATCGATGCGTGATACGGGCAGTATAATTTTAGTGGTGCTGGTAATAAAAGCTTCTTTTGCTTCCCGGATATCCTCTATCAGAATATCTTTTTCTTCAACTTCATAAGGAAAGTTGAGTATCTTCTTTCTAGTAATTCCCTGAAGTATTTTATTCACCGGCGTCAGCAGGCGGTGATCTTTCATTACCAGAAAAAAGTTAGAGCGCGGACATTCTGTATAATGTCCGTCATGGTGGTATAACACCTCATCAGCACCCTTGTGCCTGATGTGGTTCCTGAGCCAGATGGCCATAAGATAATCTGTCGTTTTTACGCCGGATAGTTGTCTTTGAAAAGGATAGGTGATCAAAGCAATTCCTTTGTGGAACTGTGCTTCGGTAGGATGCGCCACAGCCGTAGTGTTGATAACCAGGTTGGGTGTGGAAATCGAATAGCCATCGGCCGAATACCCCCCGGTGAGTGAAATCCTGATACCTCCTTCCCTGAGTTGGTTTTTTTCAATTAGCGTGGTGATCCTGTTTTTCAGTTCTTCTCTGCTTACAGGAAGCTCAAGAAACATCGTGGAAGCGGAATGTTCCAGCCTTTCCAGGTGATCTTCTGCAAACACGGGCTGGTAATTAATCACTTTCAGAAAATCAAAAACTGCATAGCCGCGCTGAAAGGAAAGATCACTGGTGTGAAGGAAAGAATTTTCTTCTTTCAATAACATTTCATTGATCATCGTCCATTTCGTCATGTGGAAATGAATATTGAATGGAATCTGGAAGAGGAGTTAGGTAACAGTTTCAATAACGGGTACAACATATTGGATCAATAGATATCACCACTTTCGTCCTGGTCAAGCCATTGCTGGGCTGCTGTGTCAAATACATCTTCCCGGCTGGAAAGCACCTGTCTCATCAGGTCGTGGATTGTGATCACACCCAAAAATTTTTCTTCCGGATCATAAGCCAGCAGGTAACGGGTTTTGTGGGCGTTCAAAGCATTCATGCAATGTTCCACTGTATCTGATAAATGAACTACTGGAAAGTCAGTGCTCATGACTTCGGCGATGATGGCCGACGTACTGCTTTTACCCTTCAGGATCACGTTACGGCTATAGTCCCTTTCGCTAAAAATACCGAGGAAACGGTCATCTTTCTTCACGATGAGGTAGCTCAGGTTGACCGTATTCAGAAGGTTCAATCCATCCAGCACAATAGTGTCAGGACTTACGATGTTGGAAGGTGCAGGTTTTGCAGACAATATATTTTTAACTGTTCTCATAATTGAAACTTGGTGATGAATTCATTTAGTGGGTCAGGCCATCCATGATTTAAGTTGGCGCAGTATTTATGGTACAAATATAAACACAGTCTATGCGATTAGGCGTTTTATCAGCCAGTGACCCTGTACAAAAGGCTGCACTTCGGTGCCGTAAGAAATTCCTTTATTATTTCAAAAAAGGTTTTGATGACCCCACCTATATGAATTGGGAACGACAGTATAAACTGGATGCCCATTTTCAATTTCAGATGGAACTGGATAAGACCGCTTATGAACGCCTGTTGATGGCAAAAAAGTTCAATGATATCGCTGCTGCTGCGGTGCGGATTGAAAGTCGTACCAATTTGTTATTTTCCTTTGAGAAGATGGCACTGCGCGATGCGGTGAAACCTTCTGAGGGAGCCCGCGCTTTTGCAGAAGGGCTTTATCGGTATGTGTATGGAAAAGAAAGCCTGAAGGAAAGGTTTGAGGAGTTTTCCAGTGTTGTCAGTTCACTGCCCAGGAAGCAAACGCGTGTCCATACCTGGCCTTTGCAGACAGTATTTGGATTTCTTGCCAACCCACAGGAGCACATCTTTCTGAAACCAAGGGTCACGCAGATAGCAGCTGGAAAATATGCCTATAATTTTAACTACCATTCGAGGCCAAATTGGGATACTTATGAAAGTTTACTGGGCTTTGCCAGGCAGATAAGTAACCATCTTTCTGACCTGAAACCGAGGGACCATATAGACCTTCAATCATTTATCTGGGTGATGGGCTCAGATGAATATCCTGACTGAATTCGGCACAATTTTTTTCTTTATTATAAAAAATACAATTATGGAAAAGATGAATGACCTCAAAGACTTGCTGAAACATGAAATAGACGATCTCTATTCCGTTGAGGAACAAATATTGGAAGCCTTACCAAAAATGGCGGAGAAGGCCAGTAATAAAACCTTGAAAACTGCACTTTCTGAACACCTTCGGATTACGGAACAACATCGAATACGGCTGGAGAAAATACGCCAAACCCTGAATGGTAGCCATGAAGAAGGTAATGAGAAGAAAAAAAATTTTCTTGCCGGGATATTCAGTGGTGGTCAGCATGTTTGCAAGGGAATGCAGGGAATTATTGAAGAAGGCACTAAGATCATGAAGGCCGACATGACGCCGGAAGTGATGGATGCGGCGATCATTGCCTGCGCACAAAAGGTGGAGCACTATGAAATTTGCGGATACGGAACAGCCCGCACTTATGCCCGGGAATTGCAAATGAACCAGGAAGCCCTGCTGTTGGAACAAACGCTCCATGAAGAATATGAGGCAGACGACAGGCTTACAGCCCTGGCTATACAAAGAATTAACCTGGAGGCAGGTGTGGAAGCTGCTACAAGCGGTGACCTTTCTGCTTCCGGCTCCGCCAAGGGCCGCGCCGTAAGGGAAGTTCCAAAGGAACGTGCCAGAAAGGAAGAAGCTTCTATGGAACCAGTTTCAAATAAGCATACTGCTGAAAAAAGTAATACAACATCTATCAGAGGTGGTAATCAGGGTACGGCTGCTCCTCGCGGAAGTAATGCACGGTCTTCAAAAACTGCATCTCCAAAAATTACCAAAGCTTCCGGAAAATCAACCGGGTCAGGTTCGGGTGGCCGTTCATCCCAATCCGGTAACAGGTCAAGGTAAGAGGTCCTACCTAAATATTATGCCGCCTGCCAAAGCAGGCGGTTTTTTTTATAGGTGCCAACCAAATCAAGTACAGAATGTTAAAATAGAAGTACACTAAAAATTGGCAATTATTTTTACTTTATGCATGTGCCCCTGCGCCTGATTATAGGTTGTATGTTTTTTTTCTTTTTGTACCATCCTGCCCTGGCTCAGGAAAAAAAAGTTGAATTTAAAATTCTTTCTAACAGGAATGAGGTACTTTCCTATGCATCTGTTACGGTGTTGGAGGTTCCAGACAGTTTGAACAGGCAGGAGAAAATTGCCGATAGTTTGGGACAGGTTTACTTTCAATTAATGCAAGGGCATTTTTACCGGGTACGTGTTTCACATTCCGGATATGCCGAGGTTGAAAAAAATATCACCATAAAAGGTGATCATCCGCAATATACTATTGAAATGAGTACGCGCACGGGCGCTATGTCAGGCATCATCGTAAAATCTACCAGACCCCTCATCCGGCAGGAAGATGATAAAACTATAGTAGATGCGGAAAGTCTTGCTGCCATATCTACCAACGCTTATGAAATACTGGAAAAAACTCCGGGCTTATTTGTCGACCAGGATGGTAATATTTATTTAAGCAGTACCACACCGGCTACGGTGTATATCAATGGAAGAGAACAGAAAATGAGTGCTGCGGATATCGCCACCATGTTGAAAAGCCTTCCACCCAATGCCATTGCCTCTATTGAAATTCTGCGTACGCCTTCTGCCCGATATGACGCATCGGGGAGTGGAGGTGTGGTGAATGTGGTACTAAAAAAAGGGGTAAAAGTGGGTCTCACAGGAAGTATCACCACAGGTTTGAACCAGGGCAAATACGGTAACCGGTTTATAGGGTTGAATTTAAATAATTCCAAAGGCGCGCTCACCACTTACCTGAATGTTCAATACGGTAAAAGAAATTCTTTCGACCATATCCAAACCGATCGTTTTTTTCCGGCTGATGCTTCCCTGTTAAGCCAAAATGCTTTGACCAGGTACGCGGCTGATAATGCTTATGTTGGAATAGGAATAGGGTACCAGCTCAATACCAAATGGACGCTGAACTATGATGCGCGCTGGAGCGAGAACTGGTCTAATAACAACAGCAACAATGTTAGTGTCATCAGTAAAAATGCGCAGGTGCAGGCGAATTATCGTGCAACTGTTATTAATAATGCTGTCAATTATAATATCAACCAGGGTATCAATGCTAAATATAAGCTGGATTCGGCAGGATCAGAATGGACAACAGATGTTTCCTTTAATTATGCACCCAATGTAAACCATCAGCAATTCAATACGGGCAACGGAAAAATAAATAGCAGGCTTAATTTTTTTACAGCCCAATCTAACCTGGTAAAAAAATTGAAAAATTCCATCACGGTGGAAACAGGTCTCAAAACTTCCCTCGTGCATTTTAATAACAAAACTAATTACTTCAGAGGATCACCTTCATCAACAGTTTCTGATTCTACAAGATCTGGTGCCTACCGCTATGTGGAAAACATCAATGCCTTGTTCATCCAGGCATCGCGCAAATTTTCTGGGATCATCGTAAAGATGGGTACAAGGTTGGAAAATACAAATATGGAAGGCACCCAACTGTCGCCTGCAGACACCTCATTTTCCATTCACCGCACTGACCTGTTCCCCTATATATACCTCAGCAGGAACATTATGAAAATAGCCGGTTACGACCTGCGTGCATATCTGGTTTTTCGTCGTACCATCAGCCGCCCGGCTTATGAATATCTAAATCCATCTTTGAGAATAATAGATCCTTTTTTATTCGAAACAGGTAATCCCACTTTGCGGCCACAGTTTACCCGTAACTATGAAGCGAATATTTCAGTAGATGAACGCCCGCTGGTGGCTTTCGGCATTAACGAAACCAAAGATATTTTTACGCAGGTCATTTATCAGTCGGACACCAATCAACTGGTTTCCAAAAGAACTTATGATAACCTGGGAAGCAATAAGGAACATTATATCAGGCTGTTGGGCGCGATACCTCCAGGCAGGAAATATTTTTTTGTGCTGGGCGCCCAGTACAACCATAATTTTTACAGGGGCCTGTATGAAAACAAACCTCTTTCTTATAAAAAAGGCAGCTGGACCATTTTTACTTATCACCAACTAAAGCTGACCCCATTAACACAGTTGTCGGTGAATGGGTATGCCCGGTTCAATGGGCAGCAGCAGTTTTATGAACTGAGTACTTTTGGTGAATTGAGAATGAGCATCAATCAGCAATTCTTTAAAAAGAAATTAAATATTACGCTCAGTCTTAATGATATTTTTAAAACGAATCAAAATGAATTCTCCATCAATCAGGGAAGTGTTATGGCTACCGGTATGCGCGAAGGTGATACCCGCCGGTTTGGTTTGAATATCCGTTATAATTTCGGACTGCGTAAGAAAGAAGAAAACAATGTGTTCAATACAGAGTCGCCTGAGAAAGCCAATTAAATAGAACAGTCAATAATTTTAATGAATGACACCCTGCCAGAGGGGTAATAATGGATCCATTCAGGAATGCAACCAATGCATAACTTTAGAATAATAATTCTTTTATGCAACTGAATGAATTTAGAAAAGCCGGCCATTACCTGGTTGATTATATCGCTGAATACCTTCAACATGTGGAACAGCGGCCGCTGTTCCCTGACGTAGAGCCCGCGCACCTATATAAAATTTTCAATGAATCCATTCCGGATCATCCTGTTTCCCTGGAGGCTTTGCAAAAAACACTGGAAGAAAAACTGATCCCGTTTTGCACGCATGTGAACCACCCCGGCTATATGGGTTTGATCACACCATCACCAAATCCTGCGGGGATTTTAGCTGACTTCCTGGTATCTGCTCTGAACCAAAATTTGGGAGGGTGGTCTATTGGTCCATCTGCGGTGGTAATGGAGCTGCAGGTGATCCGGTGGCTGAATGATCTTATCGGGTATGATGAAAAAGCAGGTGGTAATTTAACGAGTGGTGGCATGATGGCCAATTTTACGGGCATCAAGCTCGGACGTGATCATACCACAAAAGATAAGGCACAACATGAGGGGCTGCACGGGAAGTGGAGTGTGTATGTATCTGAAGAGCGCCATGTGTCAGTGGATAAGGCGGTAGATGCGATTGGAGTAGGCAGAAATTTTTTGAGAACACTTCCTACCAATGAACAATTCGAATTACGGATCGATGCATTGGAAGCAGCTATCGCCTCTGACAAAGCACAGGGCATTCAGCCTTTATGCATTGTAGGACTTGCCGGAACCACCAACCTGGGTGCAGCAGACGACCTGGAGGCCATTCACCGCATTGCACAAAGAGAAAATTGCTGGTTTCATGTCGATGCTGCCTATGGTGGGGGCATGTTATTGTCAAATAAATATCCCGGAAAACTCAAAGGCATTCACCTGGCGGATTCAGTGACCATTGATCCGCACAAATGGTTTTATGCACCGTTAGATGCGGGAGCCATCCTGGTAAAAGATCACGACCAGCTCACCAGGTCATTTGGTATCAGTCCACCCTATTTGACCGATCAGACAGATCAGAAAAATGAGCGTTATTCTTTTTATGTACATGGCTTTGAACAATCAAAAAGGTTCCGGGGGCTGAAGGTGTGGATGAGTTTTCATCATTATGGAAAAACACAGCTGGGTCAGTGGGTTGACCAGAACATTGACCAGGCAAAATATTTACAAAGGATGGTGGAAGCTGAAAATATTTTTGAATCAGCCACAACACCTTTAATGTCTGCCATATGCATCCGTTACCTAGCTAAAGACATGTTGCCTGAACAGCTTAGAAGATTGCACCACGAAGTAGCATCAAGAATGGAAAAGACTGGCGCGTTTTGGTTTGCCACCACAGAGATGAAGGGAAAAACTTGGTTCAGGATCAATCCGGTAAATCTTCATACTACGGAAAAGCACATGGAAAATCTATACCTCCTGTTGATCCAAAAATGTAAGGAAGTAGAGTCGGAAATGTTTCCTATGGTGGCGCGTACACCTTCTTAAATTGAAAAACTTCAAAAGGTTAGTTGTCTTTGTGCGCTTCCATGTCAATTTCAATTACTTCACCTAAGACAGCCAACCCTTTTACCTCCAGCCAGGTGCCCGTTGGAAATTGTTTTTTGTAAATAGAATTGCGGTAACCTGATACTTTGATGAAGACAGCCATATTGGTGGTATAAATATTTTCTGCTACTACATCGTCAAATGAATAATGATAGTGTTGTAAAATTTTTCCCAGGTCGCTATAGCAATTTTTCATCTGGAGGTCCATGCTACCAGCACCAATGATAATACCTGAATCGTTCATACTTACGGCTCCGGAAATTTTTAGGTCGTTTCCAATTTTTACTGCATGCGAATAGCCATAGTTTTTTTCGAGCGTAGGTCGTAAGTTAAAATACTCAGGTGTTGCTGACGGTGTGTGGTGTACTTCCTTGTCAGCTGCCGGAGCAGATGTGGTGGTGTCGGCACAACCTGAGAAAATAAAGGTACCCATCAAAAAAGTTGAAGTGATTGCATTGATCTTTCTCATTGTTCAGGTTTTGGTGTTGAATGATATTGCCGGGTAGGCATTGATGGAACGAAGGGCTGCACTTGTATCAGCTGTGGACTACGGGCGATGTTTCTGACAGGGTAGATGATCCTGAAGTTCAGGCTTTTGATTTAATAAGATGCTATCACCTGCTTGATCAATTACTTCAGGGGATTGTTGCCAGATGGTCCGGGCCTGCTGGAATGTCTTTCAGCGATCATCCATCCTTTTTTTTCTTTGTTCCAGATGTCCGTGATTACAAATTGTCCGCTTCTTTCCTGTCCACGCACTGTGGCTTTTTGGGTGAACATCAGCATAGCTACGGCCGTTTTTCCATAAACATTCACCTTGATATCATCTATCGAAAAGGATTCAGTGACATAATCTTTCAGCAGATTCAGCCATTGTTGTCTGGGAACAATCTGTATGGGCATGCCCTGGATAGTATAAGCCAGGAAATAGTTTTCCGTCTGAAACATTTTTGTTTGAAAGGTATCCCGGGTTTGGATGGCGGCGGCAAATGATTTTTCCCTTTCTATAATTTGCTCCATGGGATTGTTGGAAGACTTCTGCTGGCCTTTTGTAATAGTTACTAACGTAAGTAAAACAACTATCAAATTGAACCTATTCTTCATGTTGGTGAAATTAAATATTGAAAAATATATGAATTCTGCAGGAAATTAAATGCTCATAATTATCAGGGCTAATGGCTATTCCTGTAAGATAGAATTTTACACTCACCCCAAAACATACAGCCACACGAACAATCTTCAAAATAATAATTCTTTTTACTTCGTAGTATTCAACAGAAAAATGACATTTTGGTTGAAGCAACCTTATTCATCCAGTATATACTCTAATCTTACGGTTATTCTTGCAGTTTTATCTTTACTAAAAGTATCATTATTACCCCCATAGCTATCCTCTTCTACGGAACCTTTACCTGTTATTTGAAATACGCCCATAGAGGCCGCTTTCAATTTTCCCAAATGGCCATTGGCAGAATTTACTATTTTTTGCGCTCTTTCCCTGGCATCCTGCGATGCTTTTTCAATTAGGTTATGCTTTAAGCTTGGCAGGTCGGAATAAGTATATTGTACCTGGTCGGGATTAAATTCTATGCCAGAATTAATTAACTCTGAAGTCTGATCAATCACATTTTCTATTTTTTTCATCAGTGCCGGATTTTTTTTACTGGCGAATGATATGGTTTGGGTAGCCGTGTATCCATCAAAAATTTGTTCTGTCTTGGTGGTTTCATTTTTTGATTCTATCGTAACGGTGCGGTAGGATTTTTCGAAACGTACACCCCCGAAATTAAATTCGGAAGGTAGGAAGCCTTTGGCAATAAAAAATAGTTTCACTTTTTCTTTATCCGCTATGATGGCATTATAAGCATCTTTCGCTATGGCAGCCTTAGAACTAAATTTGCCTCCCCAATAGATTTCATCTGATTCAAAATCCCTTGTCCCCAACCCGGTTACAGATATGGAGTCCTGAGTAGCATTCCTATTTTTGAAAGCATTACCTAAAATGAACGCAGTAATTATAATGGCGACACCAGTTATTACCGCCTTTAGGAAAACTTCAAGTTTCATCTTTTATTTTTGTAAGTATAAATGGTTACTCAGCACTTCATTCAAATATCGTTCTTCTATTGACAACATGCCATTTTATGCAATTCCATCAGCATCCTATGGTTCATTTCTTTTTCAAGGAAATGGGAACATTTTTTATCGAGTGAAGTATTTCTATAAATTCATCATGTTGGGAACCATGAAAGTCTTTTTTAGAAAGGATGATGGCTGACAGATTATTTTGATAGATCAGGAACCAATGGGTAAGCTCGTCGATCTTGAAAACCTTATTCCAAAGTATTTTAGTATAAAAAGATCCACCCTGCATCTGTATCTCGCTTTTTGTGAGTTCTATTTCCAATGGCTCCTGCAAATGATTGCTCGATTCATAGTTGCGTTTGATGGTCCAATAAATCACCATCGGCTGCACGAAGGATATAAGGGCAAGGGTCATGTACTGGTAGATTTCCGGGCGTGGTACCGGCAAAAAATGTGTATAATATCCTACCATCCAAATGATCATGACCAGGTCCACACACAGAATCACCCTCATCATCGGTTTTTTATAGGTCAGACCGAATAGCAGGTTTCGATATTCTTTAAAAGAAATTTTAGTTGTAATGATCATTTAAAAATTTCAGATAAGACTGATTGATGTACAAAGAAAGTGTTTTGCAGAATGTCCTGACCGACCTTCAATACTTTGAAACACGCATCTGTGTTACTTGTTTCCATTCATAGAAATGCTGATTAATTCTATTTATTTGTCACCTATTTTTCTTTCAAAAAGGTGACCACTTTGTCAGAAAATTCTTTGGAGCCGGCAGCGTGGTTATGATCTCCTGGAACCAAAGCGGTGGACGCAGCACGGAACATTTTTGCCAGGTCGGCGGCAGATCCGTTATCCGAATCATGGTCGCCACTGATCACCAGGACGGGCTGCGTAACCGCGGACAATTCTTTTGGTGAGGTAGAAGGTTGGTACTTCTGCAACAGGGACAGCACTTTAGGATCCAGACCCTGTTGCTTCACATAGTTCACCATTCCTTCCAACTCTTTCACCGGTTTACCAGCCAGGGCTTCATAAAACAAAATTCTTCTTGGCCATTGCGGATCGGTGAAGCCCGTGCCCATGCCACCCAGCACTGCTTTGCGTATTTTATTGTCAAGAACCAGCAGCCGTGCAGTAATAATGGATCCTCTCGAATAACCTACCACGTCGTACTGATTGATATGAAGAAAACGGATCAGGGTCATTACGTCTTTGGCTTCGGCATCATGGTCGTAGGCCGATTCCTGCAAGGGTTTGTCAGACCTGCCATTTCCTCTAAGGTCGAGGATGATCACCTGGAAGCCGTTTTGCAAAAGTTCATCCAGAAGCGGGGTCCTTTTCCAGGAAGTGCTGTTGACAATAAAGCCATGGATTAACACTACGGGCTGCCCGGTACCCCTTACCTCATAATAGATTTGAGTATGATCAAAGGAGGTTACATAACCAGAATCAGTTTGATAGCGGAGAGAAGAATCATGCTGCGCAAAAAGTGAGAATCCATGAAACAGGGCGGTGAGCAAAAGCAATTGACGCATAGTGCGGTATTGAGTGATTTTATAACTCAATAAAGATAGGGGTGAATTCTATCTTCAAATCATTTCTGAAATCAATTTGAATATCCAACCATTCTTCAGTTTGCAGTCTCTTTAAGCATAAATTGTGGAAAGATTGCCGAAACGCACCGGTTTAATTTTTGAAAAATTTTCGTTGCACCTTTTCATGATTACATTGAACCACTAAAAGATAAGATGCGGGCAGAAGGGCACTTACGTTGACAAGATCTTCCGGGCTGTAGATCAATGTAATTTTCCTGAATACTAATAATCCGGAGGTGGTATATATTTCTACTCCTGCCTGTCTATTGAGCCATGCCGCGGGGGAGCTGATGTGTAATACATTTTCCACAGGATTGGGATATGTGATCAACCTTGATTCAGATTCACGGGGTGAAATTCTAACCACACTAACGGATGAATATGTGTACTTACCATCCAGATCTACCATTCGAAGCCGGTAGTATAATATGTTGTTGGATCCAATCATTGGGTCAGAGTATGAATATTTCAATATGGAACTGCTATTACCACTGGCTGGAACTGTTCCAATGCTTTCGAATAGGTTTCCGTCCAAACTTTTCTCAATCTCAAAGTGGTGTGCATTCATTTCTTCACTGCTTGCCCAAGTGATATGGATGGTATTATTTACTTGTGAAGCTCCAAAAGAAATTAATTTCACGGGAAGCACATTTTGAAAAGGGTAAACAAAGTCTCTAAAGAATACAGCATAATTTCTTACGCCGCTCCCCGCTGAACGAACGCAGCCAAAATCAATCGTCATGGAAAATAAATTGCTTTTACGAACCGTAAACATAACAGACTTATTAACCGTATCGATTCCAGTGAAGTTATTGCCAGAAACATTTGTAGCTTTATAACCAGTTCCGGATCTGGCAACTGTGATTTCAGGAGTATTTCCCTGGAAATATGCGATACCTCCGTTCATATTAATAGTACAAAATTCAACTTGATTCAAAGAAGTGCCATCTATATCTACACCTGTTGCAGCCAGCACCGGAAATGTATAATTGATCCCTCCAGTGGTTTTGAATTCTATTAAAAAGCGACCTAAGGAATTGGGACTACCAGAAATTGTATTAATGATGGGCTGAAAGGCATCATCATATCCCACACCGCCCGTTTGATCTATGTCGGTGATAGTTGCTCCATTTAACAGATTCTGTACGGTGACAAATGCATCTACACCGGGATAAACCAAGGGAAATTTATATACTGCACCTTGTTGTAAAGCAGTACCGCTTATTAGAATGGAATTTTTGAAACTTAAAGAAGGAGCGATTTGAGATGCAGCTGCCAACGACCATAAACACAATAATAAAGGGGGTAGGAACTTCTGTATGATGGAAGGAATGCCGTATATCAATAATCTATTCATTGTTTTTCATTAGGGTTGGAAAAGCAGCACAAGGGCTGGTTTCATGAAACAGAGATCTTCCTCTATTAATCAACATCTATAACTATATGCGAGAAGTTGATTCAGCAGGGAAATTTTGTGTTTCTAACAACTACATTTCCAGGTTAAAAGTAAGATGAGTATCGTAAAAATACAAGTAAGTAATGTCCATTTATCGCAAAAATTCGATAAGAGTGATCGTAGATATACTAATATTAATGATAAAGTAAATTTGAAGGAGATGTTTTTGGAATTTTAGACAGGGATTCGTGCTCATTCATGTACCTATGCCAGATACAGGAGGATAAAAGTTTTGGTGTTGTAGTCTAATTTGATTTCTACAGCAAGGAGAATTCAACTTCTATGAGTTACGCAAAATCTTCTCCATCATTTTTCCTTTCGCCAGTTCATCTACTAGCTTATCCAAATACCGAACCTGCCGTGTTAACGGATTCTCGATTTCTTCTATACGATACCCGCAGATCATGCCGGTGATGAGGCGTGCATTGGGGTTTAAAGAAGCATGTTGGAAAAATGTTTCGAAGGTGACCTTTTCTTGAATGAGTTCTTGCAGCTTAAGATCATCATAACCGGTTAACCACTCTATCACCTGGTGTAATTCTTTTTTTGTTCTGCCTTTCTTTTCCACTTTAGTCACATACAAAGGATAAACTGTAGAAAAGAGCAGTGTCGCGATACGCTGATGGTATTTGCTGGAATCTTGCACTCGAAATTTAAGTTTAGCCTGTTGGTTTACATTATTCCCATTGTCTTCATTAAACGAATGATTCATTTCGTCCACAAACTATTTACCCTTTTCCGTCTTTTGGTTCCCACAATTCAATTTTATTTCCTTCTGCATCCAGGATATGGACAAATTTACCGTAATCATAGCTTTCGATATTGTCTACAATAGTTACTCCGTCTTTTTTTAGTTCCTCAACAAGCGCTACCAGATTTTCCACTCTGTAATTGATCATAAAGTCTTTTGTGGAAGGTTCCAGGTATTTTGTGGTTTCAGGAAACGGAGTCCATTGTGTTTGTCCTTTTTTGGTGCTGTCTGCTCCTTCATACCATTCAAAAGTGGCTCCATACGGGTTGGTATTCAAACCCAGGTGCTTTTGATACCATTCTAT
>JANLYU010000248.1:0-2300 GCA_031365785.1 Flavisolibacter sp.
CTTCTGTATTCCGGAAACTTAGTGTGGAAGATAATATTCTTGCAGTGCTGGAAATGAGAGAAATGCCACGAAGGGAACAGAGGGAAAAACTCGAATCCCTGCTGAATGAATTCCGTTTGCAAAGTGTACGCAGAAGTCCGGGCGATGTGCTGAGCGGAGGTGAACGAAGGAGAACTGAGATAGCCAGAGCCCTGGCTGTAGACCCGAAATTCATTCTCCTGGATGAACCATTTGCCGGTATTGACCCTATTGCAGTAGAAGATATCCAGTCTATAGTAGCCAAACTGAAATTCAGAAATATCGGGATCCTCATTACCGACCACAACGTAACGGAAACATTGTCCATTTGCGACAGGGCATACCTGTTGATTGAAGGAAAGATCTTCAAGCATGGCACGGCTGATGAACTGGCGGCCGATGAACAGGTGAGGAAACTTTATTTGGGTAAGAATTTTGAATTGAAAAGGAAGGACTACCTGTATGAAGAGATCAGCAGTCCTGAGCACGCCACCATTCAGAATATGATACGGAGTCTCGAATGGGGCATTCACGAACTGGGAAGGCTGGAGGAATCAGATAGCTATAAAACGCGTTTTCTTCCCAAAAGTGCCAATAATCAAAAGCAATCCAATGAGCAATTAGGTGAATACAATAAAAAAATGACCGAAACCTTCCAGGTCATCATGCAATTCAGCGAGGATACCGGAGACGATAACTTCAAACAAAGGATCGAAATCCTGCTGACGGATGGTATGCAAAGAAAGGGAACACTTCAAAACCTCATCGATTTCCTGAAAGATTACCAGGATGCTACGCTTTCAGGTACCCATTCTACTGGATAATCACCCAGTTCTCGTTAACTTGCCTTACACACATGAAACTTCTGAGTCCAGCCATATCGCGGCTAGCCCGACTGCGCCTCTGGTCTATAGATCAATGGATGAATGATCCGGTTACAGCCCAGCTGATCGTTTGGCAGGACCTGCTGGCAGCTGGTCAGTACACAGAATTTGGGAGGTATCATCACTTTGCTCAGGTCCAGTCGCTTCAGGATTTCAAAAAGCAAATTCCCATCCATGAATATGATGCCCTCCGGCCATACATAGAAAGGATGATGAAAGGAGAGCAGCATGTGCTGTGGAATACACCCGTTAACTGGTTTGCAAAAAGCAGCGGCACTACCAGCGATAAAAGCAAATTCATTCCGGTAAGCGAAGAAAGTTTTAAGGAAAATCATTACCGGGCCTCCAAAGACGTACTCAGTTTTTATTATGCTTCGCATCCGCAGAGCGAGCTCCTTACCGGGAAAGGACTGGTAATTGGAGGTAGCCATCAGATCAACACGCTGCATGAAGAAGTACACTATGGCGACCTCAGTGCAATTGTATTACAAAATTCACCTTTTTGGGGTAAGTGGTTGCGCACGCCTGGCCTTTCAGTAGCGTTGATGGATGAATGGGAAAGCAAGATTGAAACGCTGGCACAAACCACCATATATGAAAATGTTACTTCCATGGCAGGTGTTCCAACCTGGTTGATCGTGTTGTTGAAAAGGATCCTGGAGATCACAGGTAAATCCACCATTATTGAAGTTTGGCCTAGCCTGGAATTGTACCTCCACGGGGGAGTGAGCTTTGTTCCGTATAAACAGCAGTTTGAGAAATTGGTTGGAAGGCCCATCAATTATCTGGAAATGTACAATGCTTCGGAAGGATTTTTTTCTGCGCAGGATGATGTGAATCAGGAAGGCATGCTGCTGATGTGTGACCATGGTATCTTTTATGAGTTCATGCCGGTGAGTGAATATGGATCAGACCATCCAATCACACTGCAACTGGATGAAGTGGAACTTCATAAAAATTATGCACCTGTCATCACAACCAATGGAGGGTTGTGGCGGTATTTACTGGGAGATACGATTCAATTTACATCCATGAAACCTTTCCGGATCAAAGTGTCTGGCAGACTGAAACATTATATCAATGCATTCGGAGAAGAAATGATCGTTGATAATACAGACAAGGCACTGTCCCTGGTGAGCCAGCGTACCGGAACCGTTGTGACCGATTATACGGCTGCGCCTGTATACTTTTCAGATCTTGGAAATGGGGCGCATGAATGGCTCATTGAGTTTGAAAAGGAACCTGATAACATCAATCATTTTATTGGTGAACTGGATGCTGCCCTCCAATCAGTGAACAGCGACTATGAAGCCAAAAGGTATAAGGACATTGCCTTGCGCCCACCCATCGTTCAATCCTTACCAAGGAATTCATTCAGCAGGTGGTTGCAAAGCAAGG
>JANLYU010000311.1:0-4287 GCA_031365785.1 Flavisolibacter sp.
AAATGGGCAATGAGGAGGCCCAGGCCTGCTCCAAAAATGAGCAGACCGGTTTTTAAACTTTTGAAAGGTGCAGGCCGGTTGACATATTGCTTAGGGTTCATACCTTTCTCTATCATGGCCATGTTTTCCCTGGTTTTTAAATACACGATGCCGAAGATCATGGCGAAACCGCCTGCAAATAAAACTATGGATACTAAAAAAGGTCCGTACATAAAAGCGTTTTTGATGAATGAATTGTTGCTGTCCATATGACTACATGGTTCATCAAGAGGTTACAGTTATCTTACATCATTATCCTGTAACCATCTATCCGGAAATGTCGTCAAACCAGCTGCATGCACCATGGTCCAAGTGATACAGAAGTACTTTCCCGTGTATTGAACGGTGATCAGAATGCTTATGCCCTTCTCGTGGATCGATACCGCAACTTTGTTTTCACCATAGTGTTGAAATATGTAAAGAACAGGGAAGATGCGGAAGAGATCGCACAGGATACGTTTATCAAAGCCTACCGGTCGCTTGCCGACTTCAAAGGCCTTTCCAAATTCAGCACCTGGCTATATAGGATTGCTACCACGACCAGCATCACATTTTTAAGAAAGAAAAAACCGGAGGTGCATCCACTTGATCATGATCACATATACCAAAAAGCTATAAACCTGGATGGTGGTTTACATGCCAACATCATAGAACAAAAAAACCGGCAAAGCATGGTTCGCCAGGCCATTGAACGACTGGGGGAAGGCGATGCACAGGTGTTGTTACTTTTTTATAATGCGGAACAAAATCTAGATGACATTGCACAGATCATGGGAAAAGAAACCAATGCGGTGAAGGTGCAATTGTTCCGGGCGCGGGCCAGGTTGAAAGAGTTGATGAAAAAACAATTCAAAGAGGAAATCAAAGACATCTTTTAATTTTTAAATCAAAAAAATGAAGCAGTTGGATAGGGAAACAAGGCTATGGAATTATATCGATGGCAAAAGTGATGCCCTGGAAATGGTTCAAATCCGGCAACTGATCACTGAAAACAAGGACTGGCAGCAGGCCTATGAGGAATTAAGCAGGATACACCAAATGGCCGGCACCACAGAACTGGAACAACCCTCCGTGCGTTTTACCAAAAACGTAATGGAAGAAATTGCCAAATTTCAAATAGCGCCCGCTACAAAACAATACATTAATAAGTGGATCATTTGGGGTATTGTAATTTTCTTTCTGATTCTTGCTGGCAGCTTGTTGGTTTTCGGGTCCATCCATGCTGACTGGTCCACTGTTGAAACCTCATCCGGATGGATGGGCCTTGCTTCATGGAAGGTTTATTTGGTTCCATTACTGAACCCTGCATTGATCAATCTTTTCATCCTTGTCAATATCATACTTGGATGGATACTGCTGGATCATTATTTGAGCCATCAAAAACACTTTCCTGAAAAATCGTTAAACACCTAAGTAGAATTTCATTGCAGGACACGTTTTCTTGGAAGAACGGTTCCAGTCATGTGCAAGCATTGTTTCCATTTGGAGAAGATCATCCAACAAAAAACTCTGCATCACCGGAAATTGATAAAAATTACGTGTATTTACGCAGTTGTAAATCGTAAACTTCCGAGTATTTAAAACAAAATTTACGTGAAGAATCGATTAGGGTATCAGTAGCTTTGATATATCAATTTATTCTGATAAATTTAAACTTCTCTATTACAATACACCTATATCCTGATGAAACGTTCATTTATATTGATTCCGGTGCTTTGCTTATCTATGCTTTTATATCCTGTTAAGAAAGGATTTTCTTATGAGCCATCGGGTAGTGATGATCCGCCTAAACTGCTCACGGAAGCATATGAACCTGCTTTGTTCTTACAACTTCAAAGCATGCAAAACCTCATCGATTACATTGATCAAACCTATTCAGGTGAAAAGAATTCCAGCGATTTTGTCAATTATATTGGAACTGTAATCAGCCGAAGATTCCATCATGGGTACAGCTACTATTCCAATGATGATAATTGGATCGCTTCTATGGCAGGCACCCTGTTCTGGAAAAACCTTTCTGCCATTGTAGTTCCTGACGACATCATGAAACACCCGGTAGCAGCCTGCAGTCAGCAAAGCATCATCATGATGGAATGCGCCCGGTATTATGGTTTTGATGTAAGGAAAGTGACCTTTGATCATCACTTCACTTCAGAAGTAAGAATTGGTGACAAATGGCACTATATTGACCCCAACCTGGAAATTATTCCGGTGAATCAGTCTTTAAAAGAATTGCTGCAAAGCAACCGTTTCTACCCGCTCTATGCAAAAAAATTAGGCATCAACGAAGAAAAGCGCATTCTGGCCCATCCGGTATACGGACAAACCAATGAAGTAATAGCTGAAAAAGCCATGGTATTTCAGAAAACAACTTCCTGGATGTCGCTCTATTTTATTTGCCTGCTTTTTATGTTCCAGGCCTTTATTTTCTTTTATTATCTGCACAAAGAAAATTTTATAGGTCGCCCAACCCGCCTGGAGGTCATCAAATCACTGATGAGTTAACCAGTTTTTCAGGACACTTCCAAATCACTCAAAGAGCAAAAAGAAATATAACACTTCCCGCATTCTAGTAACTGGACTCCGCCTGGGAAGAGATTGGCATTTGTGTAGCTGATGTTAATCATTGTTAAAGGTTGACAAATGAAAACATCTAAGAGCTGGTTCTTTAGTAATTTCCACCACTTTTTACAAAAGACAAATTTCTAACAACAAACATTTGCACATGAATTTTCGCGTTGCTTTTGCTATCGCATCCAGTTTTCTTTTTTCTTCGGCTTTTGCCCAGGTTACTCCTCCTTCTAATCCTGGTATACTTACGCCCGGTCAATTTCCAGGAGCTAATAGGAATACTCCATCAGGCCCGCGTCCGTTTTCTGAAGTGATTACTTCGAAAGCCAGGACTACGAAAGGGCTATTAACGACACACCGGGTAGAAGAAAAATATTATTTTGAAATTCCGGATTCCCTCCTTAACAGAGAAATTCTTTTAGTCAACCGGATATCCAAAGCTCCCGCCGGTGCCCGAGCAGGTTTTCTTGGATATGCGGGTGATGAGATTTCCGAGAATGTGATATCCTTCGAAAAAGGACCCGCCAATAAAATATTCCTGAGAAGCATTTCTTATCAGGAAGTGGGAAAAGATTCTGCAGGCATGTACCAGTCTGTTCGTAATTCCAACCTTCAGCCCATCAATGCCGTTTTTCCTGTTTCTGCTTATCATACTGATTCTGTCACACAGGTGAAAAGCTCTGTGATTGAAGTTACTGACTACATCATGGGCGATAATGAGATACTTTTTTTTGATTCCCGCGTGAAACGGGCACTGGGGCTGAGCCAGTATCAACGCGAAACTTCCTACATTCTTGATGTCAAATCTTTTCCTAACAACCTGGAAATTCAAACCGTAAAAACTTTCATGAGGACGCCTGTAGCTCCACCCGGACAAGTTGCAATTCCTGGTTTCAGTGGGATGTCAGGAACACCTACTACTTATGAGCTCAACAGTTCTATGGTATTACTTCCAGTGATCGCTATGAAGCCCAGGTATTTCGACCCACGCATAGGTTATTTTTCCACCAGTTATACGGACTTTGATGCCAACCCTCAGGGTATTGAGGATATTCGCATGATCACCAGGTGGAGGCTGGAACCAAAGCCGGCTGATGTAGAAAAATATTTACATGGTGAACTGGTGGAACCGCAAAAACAAATTGTGTATTACATCGACCCGGCCACACCCAGGAAATGGGTGCCCTATCTCATCCAGGGTGTCAATGACTGGAACGCAGCCTTCGAAAAAGCAGGATGGAAGAATGCCATTGTAGCAAAAATGGCTCCTGTCAATGATCCCTCCTGGAGCCTTGAAGGCGCAGGTTATTCAGCTATTGTATACAAGCCATCAGATGTGGCCAATGCTAGTGGTCCTCATGTGCATGACCCGCGCACCGGGGAAATTCTGGAAAGTCACATCAACTGGTATCATAACGTAATGAACCTCGTGCGTGACTGGTATTTTATTCAGACTGCCGCCGTGGACTCCCAGGCCAGAACCATGCATTTTTCTGATGAACTAATGGGGCAACTGATTCGATTTGTTTCCTCTCACGAAGTTGGACATACGCTGGGATTGCGACATAACATGGGTTCGTCCTCTACCGTTCCGGTGGAGAACCTGCGCAACAAGGCCTGGGTGGAGGCCAATGGACACACTCCTTCGATTATGGACTATGCCCGCTTTAATTATGT
>JANLYU010000315.1:0-2604 GCA_031365785.1 Flavisolibacter sp.
CATGAAATCAAAAATCCGCTGACCCCTATGAAGCTGAGCATCCAATACCTACAGCGCGCTATTGATTCCAACCATGTAAATGTAAAAGAACTCACTGCCAATGTCGCCAATACGTTAATTGAGCAAATTGACCATTTGTCCAAGATCGCGAATGATTTTTCTCAGTTTGCCAACATTGGAAACAACAGGATTGAACTGGTAGACCTTCACCAGGTGATAGGGGTGCTGGTAGACCTGTATAATTCAAATCCAAGGGTCCATATCAGCTGGAATAAAATTCCGGGCAGTATTGTTATGAAAGCAGATAAAACTCATATGAACAGGGTATTTACCAACCTGCTGGCAAATGCTGTGGATGCCTGTATGGAAAATGTGGATTGCAGTGTGGTGATCTCAGAAGTGCAGAAAGACAATATCATCATCATAAAAATAACAGACAACGGAGAAGGCATTCCGGAAGACATGCAATCAAAAATTTTCACGCCCAACTTCACTACTAAAACTTCCGGAACTGGACTTGGACTCGCCATGAGTAAAAGTATAGTAGAACAGGCCGGAGGTTCCATAAGGTTTGAAACGGAGGAAGGGAAAGGAACAACTTTTTTTGTTCAGCTGCCGGTGATATCGTGAGGGTTTAAAAATAAATCTTGAATAGTTAGTAGTGAGATCTTTCCTGAAGAACTAAGATGGATAACCTATTCTTTTTTCCATGGTAGTGCCTGAAGTTCATGATCATTAACATGCTGGTTGAATCTGCTTTTCATCAATGGTAAGATCGAACATCACTTTTCATTTCCCTCTCATTATTCTTTTATCATCCAAAAATTTTTCAAATTCTTTCAGTGTAAAGCTGCTAAGATTACTGCCAGGGGTTAATCCACCCTTCTGGGCAACCAGTACTCCATATTTGATGTTATGAAATTCTTCCAGGGTATGCGCGTCCGGATCAATGGATAATAAAACTCCTCTTTCCAACGCATAACTGATCCAGCGCCAGTCCATGTCGAGCCGGTTAGGGTTGGCATTGATTTCAATAACCACCCGGTGCGCTGCACAGGCATCTATGATCATTTGATGATCTACAGGATATCCATTTCTCCTCAATAACAACCGCCCTGTCATGTGGCCTAATATAGTGGTATAAGGATTCGTAATGGCCCCAAGAAGCCGTTGCATGGCCTTTTCCGCTTCCATATCAAGGTTGCTGTGTATGGAAGTGATGACCAGATCAAAAGTTGATAACACATCATTGCTATAATCGAGCGTTCCATCGCTGAGAATATCGCATTCAATACTTTTGAAAATCCTGAAAGGAGATAATTTCTTATTGAGCTCATCGATATTTTTATGTTGTTCCCTGATGCGTTCTTCACTCATCCCATTGGCATAAAACGCAGCTTTGGAATGATCGGAAAGAACCAGGTATTCAAAACCAAGTTGTATCAGTTCCTTCGCCATCTCCTCAATGCTTTGACCTCCATCGCTCCAGTTGCTGTGAGCATGGATCAGCCCTTTGATGTGTTTTGTTTGTATGAGTTGACCAGCATCCCAGGTGTTTAAAGTATCCAGTACTTTTTTGCTCTCCCTCAGGAATGGCGGGATGAATGGGAGTTCCGCCTCATCAAATATTTTTTCTTCTGATACAGGATCCTTTGGTGGCGTTGGATATCTAATTTTCCATTCCTGTAAAAATTCTTCACTGGAAGAGGTCAGGAACAATGTGGAGAAGAAGGTTTTTTTTGTGGATAGATAAAATCTGAAGAGGATGGCACCTTCGGCACTGAATACCAGCATCCCGTCCCTGTCAGCTACCAGTTTAATCAGGTCATTGACGAGGTATGTCTTCAATTGCTCACCGGAAGTCGTGGTCACCCAATCAATGGATTCGATAATTTCCATTTGCCTGCTGTAAGCTCCAGTAAATGCGAAATTTTCCTGAGGAAATTTTTTTTTCAATTTCGCTGTAAAAGCGTCAGCAAATCCTTCTACCCTGGCAAAGAGATACTTACCTGAATTTTCTTTTTGAAAGCGGATGGAGGATAATATTTTTTCTTGTGTCTTCTGACCGAATCCTTTTTTAGCAGCTATCCTGTTTTCTTCGCAGGCAACGGCCAATTGATCGATATGATCAATCTTCATTTCTTTCCAGAGAACATGGATCTTTTTTGGCCCAAGTCCTTTGATATTCATCATTTCCAATACCCCTTCCGGAGTTTTGGATAGATATTCCTGCAAAATTTTTAATTCTCCCGATTCCAGTAATTCCACAACTTTTTTCCCTGTACTTTGCCCGATTCCTCGTATCTGGAACAGTTTTTCATGATCTAACCCGGAAAGTTCAGTGGTTAGTTTTTCTATGGTAAAGGCGGCAGAAGCATAGCTTTTTGCTTTAAAAGAATCCTCTCCATGCAGATCAATCAATTTTGCAAGCAAGGAAAACTGCTCTGCGATGATACTATTATTCATGGTTTCGTTCTTCTTCCACCCGGGCGTTTAATGAATTATTTACTGAACCCAACATTGACCTCTTCGTGTACAGCATCACAAAAATAAAGGGTGTGACCATACCGGTGACAATTTTTAAAGGGGCAGGAAAGTCAGGAC
>JANLYU010000329.1:0-2248 GCA_031365785.1 Flavisolibacter sp.
TTCTTCAGGGCGTTCAGGGGCTTGAGGGATGGGGAAACTTTTACGAGGCTCTTTAAGTGTAATTAATTCTGTTCCATCTTTGAAAGGTGTAGCCCCACTATAGATTTTTTCCATCTCTGAACCATCCAGGCGGAAATGATACTGTTCCCGGTGCAATCCTGCATCTAATAAACGTTTCACTTCAGGAAATTTTGAAGAATCAAATTTAGGGATAGGAAGTGCTTTTCCCCAATCCACGCCTAGTGTTTCCAGGGCTTTTGCAAAGGCAGCCTGGTGGGCTTCATCCCTGACAATCAGAAAAGAAACTGTAGCCCTCAATGACTTGTTTTCAGACATCTGGTAAATCCTACACTTTTGTAATCTTCCGGTAGCTTCTAAAACTAGATTGTCCATTAAATCCAATACCAGGTTTCCATGCGCATGAACATAGGAACCGCTCCAAGGATTTCCAGCTGCATCTACCGGCAAAGCAGCCTGCGCACCTACAATAAAATGATGGGGATTTTTCTGTTCCTTTGCCATTTCCATTGTAGCTTTTCCTCCCTTACCAGGTGTTTCAAATTTTTTACCCATGTACTCAGGTGCTCCATCCAGCAAACGCGAAATTGTTTTCGTGATGAGTTCCACATGACTGATTTCTTCCACCCCCACTCCTTGGATGAGGTCCAGGTAGGGCTGACCGTTTCCACGGAAATTGAAACTTTGAAAAAGGTATTGCATCATCGTTCGCATTTCACCGAACTGGCCACCAAGTCCTTCCTGTAAGGCATTGGCAGCTGATGGATCCGGTTCATCCGGAATAATTTCATTAATGAGTGACTGAACATGATAAAACATAAAAAAAAATTTAGTTAGCGAATGCCTTTAAATTCTTGTGCCAGTGCAAAAAATACATCAGGGGATTGCCTAGAGATTTAGCAATACTCAGGAAGCGCTATCAAATAAATGACAATAATGAGAAAATAATTAGACGCATGATCGAAGAGAAAAAAGTAAGGGAACACCCTGTTGCGTTGTCTGGATGGGCTTCACCGGTCCGAATGGAGCGTTTTATTCAAAGGCCTCCAGACTATTATCACGTGGCAGTCTGTTTTATTTATCCGCTATTACAATCAAGCCTCCATCGCTACCAAATAAATACCACGCCTGCATCTAAATCCTTGTGCGCTGTACTGGATTGGCTTTGCCGATCCAAATGGGGTGGCATACCCAAGTCCTTCAGCACCGCTATCGCGTTGCCTGGACTTTTTATTTGTCCGCTATTGAAAGCAAGCTTTATCGCTACCAAAAAAAACCCCACGCCTGACGGCAGAAGGCCTTGTGCGCTGTACTGGATTCGAACCAGTGACCCCTACCCTGTCAAGGTAATGCTCTAAACCAACTGAGCTAACAGCGCCAATATAATATGGAGTAAATAAAAATAGTCATTTGGATGGGATCGACGCCCGTCTTTTTAATTCCTTCTTGAGCAGTGACAATTCCCTTGTTGTTTGGCCGCCTACTGAAGTATTTTCCTGCGCCCTTCGCATCAGGTATGGAACCACATCTTGAATCGGTCCAAACGGAAGGTATTTACTGACACTGCACCCTGCCTTCGCCAGATTGAATGTAATATGATCACTCATACCATATAACTGGCTGAAATGAACATGAGCATGATTGAAGGGTATTCCTTTTTCAAAAAGTATGCTGGTAGCCTTCAAATTGCTTTCTTCATTGTGTGATGCTATCATTACGCTGATGGCATCGAGATGACCAATGCAAAACCGGACTGCTTCATTGTAATCCCTGTCCGTATGTTCTTTATCCTGTTGAATCGGCGAAGGATATTCCTTTTGAATCGCCCTTTTCCTTTCTTTTTCCAGATACGCTCCCCGCACGAGCTTGACACCCAATAAAAAATCAGAATCTTTTGCCTTTGTAAAAGATTCATGCAGAAATTTGAGACGGTCGTGACGATAAAGTTGAATGGTATTGTAAACGACCACCCATTTTTTATTGAATGTTTCCATCATTTCCATGGTTAAAGCATCTACCGGATCCTGGATCCACGTTTCTTCAGCATCTATGAGAAAACCCACCTTCGCCTGAAGCGCATGCGCACCAATACTTTTCATTCGCTCTACTACACGTGTCCATTCCTTCATCTCCTGGCTATTCAACTGTTCCAGAGCTTCCTGATACCGAACGTTCAACAAAGAACCTGAACTGTTTTGCATCAGTCCATCCAATTTTTCCAATAGTTGAA
>JANLYU010000357.1:0-2092 GCA_031365785.1 Flavisolibacter sp.
CTTCATCAAGGATGAGGATGGGAGGATTTTTTATGACAGCCCTGGCTATGGTCAGTCTTTGCCGCTCGCCTCCACTCAGTTTTGACCCCCGGTCTCCAATGTTGGTAGCAAATCCTTTTTCTTTTGTGGTAATGAATTGAAAGGCATTGGCCACTTTCGCTGCTGTTTCGATTTCTAATGCGGTAGCATCCTGCTTTCCGATCCTGATATTATTTTCTATAGAATCATTGAACAGAATTGGTTCCTGGGTAACAATACTGATTCTTTCTCTTACCGATTTCAATGAATAATTTTTGATATTAATACCATCAATCAGTAACTCCCCACTGCTCACGTCATGAAAACGGGGAATGAGATCGGCTAAAGTTGATTTCCCCGCTCCTGATGATCCTACGAGTGCAATGGTCTTGCCTTTTTCTATTTTCAGATTGATGTTGCGCAATACTTCCTTTCCGTCATAGGAAAAAGTAACCTGACGCAATTCAATACTGTGACTGAATTTTTCTAACGGCAAACCCTTGGGGTTGTCATCAATAGTAGTGGCCGTTTTTAATATTTCTTCGATCCGTTCAATCGCCGCTGTTCCCTTACGCATGTTGCTGAAGGAGGTACTAAGGGATTTGGTAGGATTGATCATGTTGTAAAAAACACCCAGGTAAGTTAGTAGTAAAGACCCTGTAAGTCCATATTTTTCACTGAGCACCAGCCGGCCTCCAAAATATAGGATGGCAGCAAAAATTACCACCCCAAGAAGCTCAGACACCGGCGAGGCCATATCTCTACGGTAACCGATTTTATTTTTCGTGACAAGCAGCCTTTCATTATTACTGAAAAAACGCGATTGCAGAAGGCTTTCCACATTGAAAGCTTTAATGACCCTCAAACCTGATAAGGTTTCATCCAGTAAGGAAACAGATTCAGAATAAAATACGGCTACATCCTGTGACTGCTTTTTTAAAGAACGCGTAATTCTGCCAATCACGAATCCCACGACCGGAATACAAAGCAGGACAAACAGGGTCAGCTGTACGGAAATGATCAGCAGCGTCACCAGGGTAATAAGTATGGTAAGCGGATCTCTTACCCATCCTTCCAGTGTTCCAATCACTGAAGCCTCTACCTCACCCACATCATTGGTCATACGGCTGATCACATCGCCCTTCTTTTTTTCAGTGAAATAACCAATGGGAAGGTGCAGGATCTTTTCATACAATTCATTGCGCAAACGGTTAACGATCTTGTTTTTCAATGGATTCAGCACATAGTAAGCGAGGTATAAAAAAAGGTTTTTTAAAAAAATGGATACAATGATCAACAGGCAGATGATCGCGAGTGTGTCTACTTTCCCTCTGGAGTTGATACTGGTGGATAAAAGATTACGAATATAAATAACAGTAGCATTTCCCGAGTTCATAGCAAACCCCGTATTGCCAGGTTTGTCACCATTGAAGATCATTTCCAGAAACGGGAACAGCATGCCCAGTGAGAGGAGCGAGAAAACAATGGATAAAATAATAAAAACAATATATAGAAACGCCTCCCTCTTATATTGGCTGATGTAGGTAAAAACTCTAGCGTACTTCTTCATTTGTTGAACAACCCTTTTGGAAAGCAGCAAAGTAACTAATTTTACCCCGACAGTCTTGCTTTGATGATGCTCGTGACTGACTCTTTCAATCTAAAGAGCAATCAGGAATTGCTGGATGGTTTGAAAAGCCATCAGGTTGAATGATAGGAGCGCATCGATCACCGGGAGGCATGATCAAAGGCTTTGAAGGAGGTAGAAAAAATAAATTTAAGTATGCAGGAAGGTAAGCGTCAAAAGCAGGTAAGTGGACTCATTCAGGCAGAAGTAAACACCATTTTCCAGCGGCTTGGACTCAACATGATCGAAGGAGGAATGGTTTCTATTTCTTCTGTAAAGATTACTCCTGATCTTCTGGAATGCAGGATTTACCTCAGTCTTTTCAATGTAAAAGACAATCTATCTGTGTTAAAGAAAATAGATGAGAAGGCCTGGGAGGTGAAAAAAGAACTGGCTGCGAGGGTGAAGACGCAATTGAGGAGGATTCCAGATATCAGATTCTTTTTG
>JANLYU010000325.1:0-1512 GCA_031365785.1 Flavisolibacter sp.
CTGTCCACCGTCATTACATTTTTAATTGTGGTCATCATTTCGTATGGTTTTGAACTCTTCTCTAAACTAACCGGTAAAGGACATTATGAGCTGATGGATGCGGTAGCAGCTGTTTTGGGTGGCCTGCTGGGGATGACTGGCACTTTAATGGTGCAGTTGTATGTTTGATCAATACACCATGCAGCACATTTCAACAAAATTTGGCAGATATTTTTCTGGCTTACAGTCGTGCTGGATTAGGTGTTGTATCTTTTGGGCCAATATTAAAAAATGAAAGAACAATTAGGCGAACCCGAATATCCGTTTTATATCAAGGCCCCGCTTATACTTGTTGGGTTGGTGCTGATCATTTATATCCTAAATGTCCTTTCCGGAGTTCTGATTCCCGTAGCATTTGCGGTGCTGGTGTCGATCCTGCTAAATCCTTTGTTTGTACGTCTAGAAAGGCGGTTACCCAAGGTGGTGGCGATACTTATTTCCATTCTGTTAGGGATATTGGTAATTGCAGGAATATTTTATTTTCTTTCTACACAGATTAGCGGCTTCGTGGACAGCCTTCCTTTGCTGCAAAAAAAGATGTCAATGTTGCTGTCGGAAGCAGAGAAATGGGCCAGAATTCATTTGGGAGGTAACCTGGAAAAAGAAATGGCATCTATCGGCAAAGGCGATAAAAGCGGAATGCTTACGAATACCCTGGGAACCATTCTCGGAACACTCAGTGTGGTGGTGCTCATTCCAATTTACGTGTTCATGCTACTTTTTTACAAACCACTCATACTGGAATTTCTTTTCAATGTGTTCTCTGAAAAACATTCCCTTCGTGTGGCCGAGATCCTGAGTGAAACCAAATCTGCTGTACAGAGTTTCATGCAGGGACTGATGCTGGAAACAGCCATTGTTTGTGTGATGAATAGCGTGGCCTTGTTGCTGATCGGTGTTCCTTCTGCTATTGTGATAGGCGTGATTGGTGGCATCCTCAACATGCTTCCTTATATCGGTGGGTTGATCGCCATAGCACTTCCTGTTTTGATGGTAACGATCAGCCGCGATGGATATACGGGTCAGCTATTGGTAATTGGCGCTTATCTCGTGATCCAGTTCATTGATAATAATATTTTGGTGCCCAGGATCGTGTCCAGTAAAGTACAGATCAATGCATTGATATCTATACTCATTGTTTTACTGGGGGGCGCCCTTTGGGGAATCGCCGGTATGTTTCTTTCCATTCCTTTTATCGGTGTACTCAAAATCATTTTTGACCGCGTGGATGGATTAAGGCCATGGGGACGGCTTTTGGGTGACCAGGTGCCCACAGAACATATGGGCCTCATCTGGCAAAAACGCTGGGACAGGATTTTCAAACGCATGCAGAAAAAAAAGGAAATGGAACAAGTGGCAGCAGCCGCTTCTGTGCAGGATGAACCCGGTAAGAACTGACATCCAGGCTTCATCATCAATAGTTTTATCAGTTGTGCTGATTAACTTAGTAGGGAATGATCAGAAAAACCCTTG
>JANLYU010000429.1:0-2329 GCA_031365785.1 Flavisolibacter sp.
TATTTAATGGTAGAAATGCGCTGTTGAAAGCGCTATAGAGCTCACGCGCAGCCTGAATTATAGTGCTGTCGCGCATGATAAATTTATTTATTGAGCTTTCAAAAAAAGCCTGATAATAAATCATCTGAACTTGTTTCTGTAGTGTAATCATCCGGGTGTGGATTTCATTGAATTGTTGTGCGTAACCCTATTGGTTTGGTAGGCGGGGGTGTGGGCAATTGGGAAGCAATTGGAATTTTTCAGGGATCGCGTATTTTTCTGGGTGGTATCTCGTAGATATACCTAGTATATTCCACACCTGACGATTAGAAAGGATCATTTTTTTTATCAAGATGGTTGTCATTCACGCGGTTGTTAATATGCTTTGAAAGTGAGTCTGCACAGTACCTTTGATGTGAATTATATCCGTGTAAGTTGTGGAAAAGATGATTTATGCATAGAAACAAATTTTTTAAAATTTATTTTTCCCCGAATGCACAGCTATAATAGTAATAGGTTAATTATAAATAAATAAGAATACTATATATTATTACATGGACCAGGAAATGTTAATAGCGGAAAAGGAATTGGAAGAAAAGGGATTTCTGGATATGGATATTCCTCCATCACTGGATCTTTTCGCGGCTATTGAAAAACTGAAGAAAGAAAAAAACGCCATCATCCTGGCGCACCTTTACCAGGAACCAGATATTCAGGATGTGGCTGATTATATTGGTGATAGTCTCGGTCTTGCACAGCAGGCTGTAAAGACGCATGCTGACATGATCGTCTTCGCGGGTGTACATTTCATGGCTGAAGGGGCAAAGATCCTTAATCCGTCTAAAAAGGTGGTTATACCCGATCTGAAGGCTGGCTGTTCGCTGAGTGAAAGCTGTCCTCCTCCGCTCTTTAAAAAATTCAGGGAACAGCATCCGGATCATTTAGTGATCTCCTATATCAACTGCAGTGCAGGTATCAAAGCACTTAGTGATATCATCTGTACCAGTTCAAATGCAAAGGCCATTGTGGAAAGTTTACCGGAAGACCAACCTATTATTTTTGCGCCGGACAAGAACCTGGGTGCATGGGTCAATAAAGTAACCGGCCGGAACATGTTGCTGTGGAACGGTGCCTGCATGGTCCATGAAATTTTTAGCCTTGAAAAAATAACCCGCTTAAAAGTTCGTCACCCTCAGGCGAAATTAATCTCCCATCCTGAATGCGAAGATCCCATACTCAGGATTTCTGATTTTGTCGGATCTACTACGCAGCTGCTGGCCTATACCAGAAATACAGACCACAAAGAATTCATTGTAGCCACAGAGGCCGGTATTCTTCATCAAATGGCCAAACAGTCACCCGATAAAATTTTTATACCCGCTCCACCCGACAACCATTGCGCCTGTAATGATTGTCCGCACATGAAGCGCAATACACTTGAAAAAGTTTACCTCTGCATGCAGTACGAACAACCTGAGATTATCATGGACGAATCGTTGAGGGTACAGGCAAAAAAATCTCTCGACCGTATGCTCGAGATCAGTGCGCAGCTTTCTTTATAAGATGATGAGTAGTGCACACTACATGGTGATCGTTATGTTGGATGAAATACAACAACTCAGGTTCCCGTGCTTTAGGATAAATAATAATAAATCTTACCGTCATAATAAACAGTTGAGCCTATTTTGTTGATCTGAGATGAATTTCTGCATCTGACCATCTCAGAAATTCCTCCTCAATTCCAGATCTTCTTTAGTTTTGAAGCTTTTCTTAGATGTTGAAAAAAAACCTGATTGATTTTGAAAAGAACTACCTCGGCATATATGCAGCGGGGGTGCTTTGCCTGGTAGTTTATGCAGGCAACTTTTTTTTCCCTCTCATGGATAAGGATGCAGCACACCATGCCAACATAGCCCTGAACATGGTAGAGCACAACGACTTTATCCAGCTGATCGATAGGGAACACGACTACTTGGATAAGCCCCATTTACTTTTCTGGGCATCCGCATTGAGCTTTAAGATATTTGGTGTACACACTTTTGCCCATAGATTGCCCGCTCTTTTATTTTGTTTGTTTTCACTTTACAGTACGTTTAGGTTGTCTGCCTACCTTTCCAATAAAACCAACGCGTGGATTACTTTGTTATTACTCGCTACCGGCCAGTCTTTCTTTTTGTCTGTTACCGATGCACGGATGGAAGCCCCACTGACGGCATTTATCATATTCAGCATATGGCAAATGATTGTCTTTGCTGATGGGAATAAATTAAAACATGTTTTCCTTGGCGCACTGGGTACGGCACTGGCATTTTCCACAAAAGGTTGGATTGGACCTGTCGTTATTTTCATA
>JANLYU010000474.1:0-3607 GCA_031365785.1 Flavisolibacter sp.
CCATAACCATAGTTGTGGTACCATTTACTTCTTGACGGGTGCCCACCTCTGTTGCCTACGGTGATTACAATGAAGCCTAATTGTGCCAACCTGTCTACCCGGTCGAGGCTACGGCTGAATGCCTTATTCACTGCTTCTGTCTGAGGACCCGGATAAACGTATTCGATGATGGGGTACTTTTTTGTTGAGTCAAAATCGAAAGGCCTATAAAGTACGCCGTAAAGATCTGTGATGCCGTCATCAGCCTTTACCATGAATTCCTGGGGAAATTTATATCCAGCAGCAAACAAAGATGAGAGGTCAGAAGCTTCAAGGTCCATCACCTTTCTGCCTTCTGCATTAAACAGTGCCGAGCGGGGACCTGAATTGACCTTTGAATAATTATCAATGAAAAAACTTTGATGGTCATTCATACTCACGGCGTGTTCAAATTCCCCTGCATCCAGCAGGCGCAATCCAGAACCATCAAAATTAACTCTGTATACATGGTTGAAATAAGGATCTTCATGGACTTCCCTTCCATTTGCCGTGAAGTACAATACACGTTTTTTTTCATCTATTGCAATAATGTCTTCACAATGGAATGTTCCTGATGTGATCTGGTTTTTCAAATTACCCTTGCTATCATACAAATAAAAATGGGCCCAGCCATCTCTTTCGCTCCATTCAATGATTTCATTGCCCTCGTTGATCAGACCTGGGCGCCTTACTTCCACATAGGTATTGAGTCTTTCAGGAATAAGACTTTTCACTTCTCCGTTAGTAATATCAACTGTACATAAATCTATCCTCGTAAGGTCCCGGCTGGATCTCGTAAAATAAAAGCGTTCATTAGTGCCTAGCCATATCAGTGGACGCCAGTCATCATCTCTTGTATTCTGTAATTGCGGAGCACTCCAGATTCCGAGGTCCTGGTCTTTAAACTGTTTGATGTTCAATTCTTTGAAAGTGTTGGAAACATTATCAAACAAAAGCACATAACCAATAGGCGCGTCCTTTTCTCCAGGCATCCAGTATTTGTAGGTTTCCAGAGTTGGCCTGGGCTCTGCAACACTGTTGATGACCCACAAATCTTTAACCGCGCGTGCATCGGTACGTATCATTGCATAATGCTTTGAATCCGGTGCCCAGTAAATGGTGGTGGGCTTTCGCTTGTTCCTGTTCTTTTCTTTATCCACATTACTTTCTCCATTACCGGAAAGGACACCTTCATTGCTATAACTGTAAAACTCCATACCGTCTTTAGTCAGTTGTGACTCCACAATTGTACTGTCATCTTCATTTTGTAATGCCTTTTCATAATTGGGCCTGTCCATCCTGTACAGGTTATTATTTTTTACATAAATGATGGTGTTGCCATCAGGAGAAACGGATGCCCACCGGGGTGTACGTTTGGGTCTTTTGAGATCAGGCAATTGTACCAGCTGACCAGTATTGATATTGTATTCAAAGTAAAAACGTTTCTTCTCCGTTTTTGGGGGGATTCCTTTTTTCGTAACAGTGTCCCTGATCACTGAATCCTGTGTACTAACCACTTCAAACTGTATCCAGTTCTCATCTTTTACAAAACGTAAACTATCGATCTTAAGGTGCTGCCCGTCCATAGGATCCAACACTTTCCTGGTGAGTTCCGCCGCCAGTTTGTCATTATCAAATAAAAGTCTCTTTTCACTCTTCAGAGGGTCCACGATATACCAGTTTTTACCATGGTTGGTTTCATAGGTATACCAAAAACGGTCAGAATTTTTAAGCCAGTGAGGATCAACAGAAGTACTGAAAACCATTTTATCCATTTTCTTTGGAGAAAAACGAGCAGCCAGCTGATAATTTGCTTTCGTACCTGTAGTGACCTGGGCTGAGGATAGAAGGTTGAGGGTAAAGAAGATTACAAATACAATCAATTTTCTCATTTGTTAAAGGAATTTTTTTGAAATAAAGATGAACGCCGCGTGATTGAATGCGTTCACGAATGACAATCATTTATACGGCTTGTATTTACTTGATTTGCTTGACATACTTTTTCATTTCGGCTGCATATTCTTTTGCCGCCTTTGCCGCAGCTTCTGCAAAGTTCTCTCCCTTCGAAGCATAGATGATGGCCCGACTGACGTTAACCAGCAAACCAATATCTGCGGTCAAACATTTTTCAGAGATATCTTTCATGCTTCCTCCCTGAGCGCCCACTCCGGGTACCAGAAGGAAATGATTGGGAATGATCCGTCGCACATTTTCCAGCTCATCTGTCCGGGTAGCGCCTATGACAAACATCAGGTTATCTTTTGTGCCCCATCCTGCCACAGTTTGCAACACCGTTTCATACAAAAATGAGGTGTGTTGCCTACGGATGTGTATCCCTTCTTCCAATATATCTGTATGACTGATGACCTGTTGCATTTCAAAATCCAAAGCGCCAGGGTTGGAAGTCAGACCCAGCACGATGGTCCATTTATCCTTGTAATCCAGAAATGGCCTGATGCTGTCTGAACCCATGTAAGGCGCCACTGTGATTGCATCGAAATCCATAGTTTCAAAAAAAGCCCGTGCGTACTGCGTGGAAGTATTACCGATATCTCCTCTTTTAGCATCTGCAATTTTAAGATGGGAGGAAGGAATATACTTTACAGTTTGCTCCAAGGCTTCCCATCCTTTGGAACCTAATGCTTCATAAAATGCCGTATTGATCTTATAGGCCACGCAATAACGCATGGTAGCATCAATGATCTGTTGGTTGAAAGCAACAAGGGCCTGCGGATGATGACGCAGGTGATCGGGAAGATGTTGCCTGTCGGTATCGAGGCCTACACACAGATAACTTTTTTTGGAAATGATCTGATCAACAAGTTGCTGACGGGTCATGAAACGAAGATAAGGAGAAGCCCTGTGGAGTGCATCGGTTGTCAGTCGATCAAAATAGATTGAATGATATTTCCAAATCTCCACACATCTTCAAAACTATTGTATAAGGGTACTGGTGCTATACGGATCACATTAGGTTCCCGCCAGTCCGCCACCACACCCTGTTTCATCAAAGCATCAAAAATTTCTTTTCCTTTTTCAAGCATCAGCAAGGAAGCCTGGCAGCCATGCTGATCTCTTGGCGTAATGAGTTGAATCACCCGTTGATCATGTTGTTGGTTAATAGCGTCCAGTATATAAAACAGGAAACCGGAAAGCTTTTTACTTTTCTCCAGTAACGCTTTCATACCTGCTGCTTCAAAAATTTCGAGTGATGCCTTATGGGCGGCCAATAATAGTACAGGCGCGTTACTTAATTGCCAACCTTCCGCTGTAGGAATGGGGTCAAAATACGGCTCCATCAAGAAACGTGTTTTTTTATTGGTTCCCCACCACCCTGCCAGCCTGGGTAAAGCCGTATTGCCAGCATGTTGCTGATGAATAAATATTCCCCCCACGCCTCCTGGACCTGAATTCAAATATTTGTAACTGCACCAGCAGGCAAAATCCACTTCCCAATCATGTAATTTTAAATCGATGTTACCCACCGCATGCGCCAGGTCAAATCCTGCATAGGCACCCACTTCATGTGCAGCTCTACTGATCGCTTCCATATCGAAAACCTGGCCAGTATAATAATTGACACCACCAA
>JANLYU010000007.1:0-4722 GCA_031365785.1 Flavisolibacter sp.
ATAGCAACGATTTCACCGCAGGTACACTCGTTTTTTTTAGCCAAAACTCTCAAAATAGAAATTCTAGCCGGGTGGCTCAGGGCCTTGGCCAGGACGGCCATTTCCTGGTCTTTTTTACTAAATTCCTGTTTTTTGTGGAACGCCATACCGTGTCTATATCGCAAACTTACGATCCAGATAAATTGAATTATAATCCGGAAAGATGCGCAGCCGCGCTTTCCAGTGTATTATTTTTTTTGGAAAAACAAAACCGGAGTACCTGATGATTAACGGGAAATTTATAAAATGCAGATACCGGTATGGTTGCTACCTTTTTTTCTTTCGTTAGCCATTCGGCAAAATCCTTTTCAGGCAGGTCTGAAATTTTATTGTAAGAATAAATTTGGAAGTAACTGCCATAGCTGGGGAGAGGTTCTAACCTGGTGGAAGACATGAGTGACTGAAAATAATCTCTTTTCTCCTGGAGCTGCTGCCCCAACTGCAAGTATTCATTTCTTTTTTCCAGGAAAGCTGAAAGTGCCACCTGCTTGGGTGCATCGCAGGTAAAACAATTAAACTGATGTATTTTTCTGAACTCCTTCATCAGATATTCGGAAGCAATGCAATAGCCCAGTTTCCACCCCGTACAGTTGTATACTTTTCCAAAGGAAAAGCACACAAAACTTCTTGCAAATAGTTCTGGATATTTTAAGATGCTTTCATGAGTCTTTCCTTCAAAGATCAGGTGTTCATATACTTCATCGCTGATGATGAGTAGTTGCGAATCCTTCACGATACCACTCAATTCAATCATATCGTCAGCGTTCAATACACTTCCGGTTGGATTGTGCGGTGAGTTGATGAGTATAGCCCTGGTTCGCTGAGTGATTTTATCCTTCACTTCTTTCCAGTTGATCCGGTATTCGGGAAAACTAAGTTGCACGGTTATCGCGGTAGCGCCATTCATTTCTATGGCCGGTATATAGCTATCATATGCCGGTTCAAAAACGATTACTTCATCTCCCGGACGCAACAGGGTGGTCAGTGCAGTATACAATGCATACGTGCCACCGGGCGTGATGGTTATTTGATTGTCGGGATGAATGTGAGAACGATACAGATAGGCTATTTTTTCTGCAATGGCTTCGCGGAGTGGCATATAACCATTCATATGAACATATTGGTTGTAGCCCTGCCGCATGGCCTGGTTCACCAGAGCAATCAGTTCTTCATTCATAGGATAGTCCGGAAAGCCCTGGCCCAGGTTGATGGCATTGTATTTCATGGCCAGGGTACTCATGATGGTGAAAATGGTAGTACCGGAATGGGGTAATTTTGAAGAGATCAGGGGTTCCAAGAAAAAGTTTTATTTGTTAAATTAAGTGGTTAGCCCTGCAAACAGTTCATTACCTATTTATACTAATGATGGGTGGCAAACGAAGTTTCAGGATTCAGTTATGATGGCCGTGGCCTCGATCTCAATCAGGTATTCTGGTGAAACCAGTCCTTTCACTTCCACCATAGAAGTACAGGGCCGGATGCGCCCGAACACTTCTCCGTGTGCGCGTCCATATTCTTCAAAGCGCCCTATATCAGTAACGAACATGCGGGTACGCACCACGTCCTGTAAGGAAGCACCGGACTTTTTGAGGGAGGTTTCAATTTTCTGAAGAATGGTGAGGGTTTGTTGGTACGCATCGCCCCTTCCTATGACCTTTCCATTTTCATCTGCAGAAACAGTACCGCTTACCTCCACATGATTTCCTGTTCTCACCACCCTGCTGTACCCAACAAGGTCCTCCCAGATGGTACCTGAGCTAAAATTGGTTCTGCCTGACATATTTGATGGATATATTTTCATTCTTGATCAGGGGCTCACAATGAAAGCGAAGAAGAACCTGTGTCAGCGTGACCACATCTTTCTGGCAATAGGTTACAATGCGGTCCATGTCTTTTTCAATCCAAAAAACCGAATTGACCATACTGCCGTCAATATCATCTTTGGGAGAAGGTATCCCCAGCACCTTTGCCATCAGCTTCAACGAAGTATAATTTTTATAGTCACCGAATTTCCAGAGTTCCATAGTGTCGAGGTGCCGGATTTCCCAGGGCTTGCGACCGGCTATTTTCAGCACTTCCGGAATACCGATGCCATTGATCACCATCCTGCGGCAGATGTACGGATAATCGAATTCCCTTCCATTGTGTGCACAAAGAAATTTTTCTGAATCGCCACTCCATTTGTGCAGCATATCTGCGAATTCAACCAACAATTTTTTTTCATCATCGCCATAAAAAGACTTCAGAACCAGCTTTCTTTCCATGCCGGAACCCTGAAGACAACCGCAGGAAATGCAGATGATCTTTCCAAACTCCGCATAAATTCCGGCCCGGTGATAAACCGATTCGCACGTTTCCTCTTCCTTGTTTCTGATAATGAATTGTGCCTTGAGCTTCCACAATTCTTTCCAGTCTTCAGGAACATGATGATAGGTTTCGTATTGAGAAACTGTTTCAATATCCAGAAAAAGTATGTTGTTAAAATTCATAGATGCAGGCCATGGTCCATGGGCCATAGACCATGGAGGTTATCAAAATTAATGTCCTCATAAAATACTATTGACAATGGACCATGGACCATAGCCCATGGCCTTAATTCCATAGCTCACTGAGGGTTATAAAACTAATGTCCTCATAAAAATACTATTGACAATGGACCATGGACCATAGCCCATGGTCCATGGACTTCGCTACAGAAATTTATCCCCTTTATTGCGTTTGATCTCGGCTACATACTCTTTTATTTCCTGTTCTTTTTCCTTGTGACAAATGAGTAAAACATCTTTGGTATCCACAACGATATAATCTTCAAGACCCTGCAGCACCACAAGTTTGTTGTCAGGAACGTGCACCACACACTTATTGGTATCGTAAACAATGACGTTTTCCCCCGCAACTGCGTTTTCCAGATAATCCTTTTCCATATTGTCCCATGCACTATTCCAGGTACCCAGGTCGCTCCATCCGAAGGAGGCGGGAATGACATATACATTATCTGCCTTTTCCATCACCCCAAAGTCTATAGAGATATTCGTGCACTGAGAATAAATGGTTCCTATGGATTTTTTTTCTTCCGTGGTATTCAGCTGATCCTGTTCTGCCTGGAACAGGTCATAGATTTCGGGAAGGTGTTTATGAAAACCTTCCAGCCCTCTTTTGATTTGCCAGACAAAAATCCCGGAATTCCACAGAAAATCACCGCTGGCAATAAAAGCTTTTGCCAGTTCCCTGTTAGGCTTTTCGGTGAAGGTTTTTACTTTATAAACAGAGGGAATAGCCTCCACACCATCATGCTGGATATATCCATAACCAGTATTCGGATAAGTAGGCTTGATACCAATAGTGATCAGGGCATTGAAATAATTTACGAAATCAAGCGCCTGGTCACACACTTCAAGAAACTTGTCTTCATTCAAAATCAGGTGATCTGCCGGCGCTATGATCAAAGAGGCGTCCGGGTTGATTTTTTGAAGCTTGAAAGAAATATAAGCAATGCAGGGAGCGGTATTTTTTCTGTAAGGCTCGCCCAGAATATTTTCCTGAGGAAGGGCAGGCAGCTGTTCTTTGGTGATATGGATGTATTCATCGGCCGTAACTACATAGATGTTTTCTACCGGAACCAGGCGCGCAAAGCGCTCAAAAGTTTGCTGGATCAGTGTTTTTCCGGTACCTAAAATATCAAGAAATTGTTTAGGAAGATTGACACGGCTTAATGGCCAGAACCGGCTTCCGATTCCCCCCGCCATGATCGCTATGTAAGTGTTCTGGTACTTTTTAATTCCGTTTTCCATCACATTCAAATCAAACCTTCTTTAACTAAATCGTGCAGATGTAGGATGCCAAGGTAGGTTTCATTTTCGGCAACAACAAGTTGAGTGATTGAATTTCTGCGCATGATTTCAAGTGCATGGACAGCCATCTCAGAAGGCCTTATGGTTTTCGGATTTTGGGTCATAATATCTTTTGCAGTGATGTTTTTAATGCTGTCGGTTTTTTCAAGCATTCTCCTTAAATCACCATCAGTAATAATTCCCGCCAGTTTGCCGTCGGCTCCAGTTACTCCGGTAACCCCCAGTCTTTTTTGGGTCATCTCCAAAATCACTTCCTTTACGGTCTGATCTGTTTTTACTTCCGGCTTTTCATGATCCACATACAGGTCGGAAACCCTTAAATAGAGTTTTTTCCCAAGTGTTCCACCCGGATGAAACTTTGCAAAATCATCCAGGGCAAAGCCACGTTTTTCCATCAGGCATACCGCAATGGCATCCCCCATCACCAACTGGGCAGTGGTACTGGTGGTGGGTGCCAGGTTATTGGGACAAGCTTCCTGTTCCACCGTGGTATTGAATACAAAATCTGACTTTTTAGCAAGGAAGGAAGACGTGTTTCCGGTAATAGCCAGCAGGCAGTTGCCAAAGTTCTTGATGAGCGGAACCAGCACTTTTATTTCCGGGCTTTCACCACTTTTACTCAAAATCATCACCACATCTTCTTCCTGTACTATCCCAAGATCCCCATGAATGGCATCTGCCGCATGAAGAAAAATAGAAGGAGATCCTGTAGAATTGAGCGTGGCTACAATTTTTTGTGCAATAATGGCACTTTTCCCGATTCCACTTACCACGATCCGGCCTTTGCAATCGCTCAGACACTGGATCGCTTTTTCAAATTGATCGTCCAGTT
>JANLYU010000085.1:0-2310 GCA_031365785.1 Flavisolibacter sp.
CTTAGAAGTTTGTTTACCAAATAAAGTGGTCATATTCCAGGTAAAATTTTTGGAGCTCAGAACACTCAGGTTCAAAGACGCCTGGAAACCATGTGAGCCTAAACTGAATGCATTGTCTTTTAAGGTACCTACACCTGAAGAAGGCGCGGCGTCCACGTCATAAATGGCATTATTCGTTTTTCTATCCCAATAGGTGCCAGAAAGGTTTGCATTTTTGAGCCAGTTACCTTTTAAGATGGATAATCCGATATCTGTACCCACTTCCAGTTCTTTGGATACTTCCACATCGAGGTCAGGGTTAGGATTGCTGGTAGGGAAAACAAAAGCCACATTATCACCTATATTCCTTGTATTCAAAGTTACATAGCGGTCAAATGCTTTTGGCTGGATACCAGCTTCACCATAAGCGGCTCTTAGTTTGAAGCCATTTACCACATCATGCAATTTGCCGTTGTTCCAAAAATTAAAAGAAGAAAGATTCAGGTAGGCATCAGCCCTTGGAAAGGTCTTGGGGGTTTGTCCACGACCGAAAGCTGAAGAATAGTCGCGGCGAAAACCTGCAGATACCCCTGCAAGGTCACCCCACTCCAACTTCTGTGAAACCAGGTAGCCATATGTCAGGAAAGGAATGGTTCTGTCGGATTGAATTTTATAGGTACCCAGCTGACTGGCGGTATAGGGGGTATAATTCGGAGCATCCAACCCGTAGGTAATATATTCGTTGTACTTGTTTTTCCTGTAATCATACGCGAAGAGGGTGGTGGTTTTCAACGGGATGTTGATATGAAAATCATTGCGGAAATCGGTCCTGAAAGTACCAGTTGTAATCAGGTTCTGGAATAAGGTATTATAACGGAAATGGTCGACCTCTCCTGTCTGATCCTTGGTTCCTGGTGATCCGTAGGTTGTAGTAGGTGAATAAAATTCCACCCAGTATTCCCAATAATCAGCATTGAGGTTGTTTGACTGGTCCGCCACATTATGCACTCTTTCCTGGGTCTGATAATTCAAACCGTATTTCACATCCAGTTCCACAAAACGTGGCAGGCGGTAATTAGCATTGAAATTCTGGAGGATATCAATCTTATTATCATTTACCTTGAAGTACTGATTGATGTAGTTGGGATTGTATCCATTCACGCCCACGGCATCACCGAAATAAGCTCCATAATTACCATCCGGGGATTTATAATCATAGTTAGCAAAAGGACGGCTGTTATTGAGTGCATACACAATCGTTCTTCCATCAGGGTCTACCTGGGTATTATGTGTATAGGCTAACTGTGTGATGGTTCTGAACCTGAAATTCTTAAACAGCTCAATACCTATATTGGAACTTACATTCGAGCGGGAAAAATCTCCATTCCCTTTGAAATTACTGTTCTGCCTGTTATCTGAAGCAGTTACGTTGAAATCCACACGGTCTCTTCCTCCGGAAACTGTTATGGAATTGTTCTTTGTATAAGATGTACGATAGAACATATCATAATGGTCGTAGTACTTCAGGTTCTTATCATAAGCCTTGTTATTTTGATTGGTTGGATCCAGACTGTTCCAGATCACGTTTAGTGCATAGTGACTTAGATTGGGATCAAAAGAAAGGGGTACACCGCCCGAACCTACTACTTCATTATTCGCATTGGTGTTGAGACTATGATGTTTAGCCTTGCTCAGGCCACCAATATTCAAAAGCTCATTAGAAGAGATATTTGATGAAAGGTCAATATTTATTTTACCCTGTTTCCCTTTTTTAGAGAATAGCTGGATAACACCATTGGCGCCCTGAGCTCCAAAAATGGAAGCCGAAGCCGCACCCTGAACAATTTCGAATCGCTCAATATTATTCAGGTCTAGAGAGGTAAGGTCAGTAGCACCTACTTCAACCCCATCTAAAAGAATCATAGGGCTGGTTCCCCTATTGAGTGTATTGATACCACGTAGTAAAATATTTACTGGCTGGCCAGGAGATCCGTTGGCACTGGTAATTTGTGCTCCTGCAACTTTACCCACCAGGAACTGTCCGGGGTCAGCAGTAGGAAGGGCTGTTGTTTTATCTGTTGCAACAGACTCGACTGAAATACCCAGTCTTCTTTTGGTGGTAGCTACACCCACACCGGTAACCACAACTTCACTCATAGATTTGGCATCCACATCAAGTGAAACCGTTACATTCTCTGAAGAAGCAGCTAACATTTTAGTTACATACCCCACGGAACTGAATTCAAGGGTAGGGTTAGACTGGTCTGTCTTTAAATTAAAGGTTCCATCGCTGCTGGTAAGGGTAGCTGCCTTGGATCCTCTTACCTGAAC
>JANLYU010000101.1:0-5458 GCA_031365785.1 Flavisolibacter sp.
GTAATGCTTGCTTTTGGTTTCTTACCCTGTTCTGGAGTGGTGATCCTGAAATCAATCTTGGGTACCTGGCCATAGGCCCGTACCAGATCGAAATAGGAAAATGCCCGGAAAAATTTTGCTTCAGCGATATTGACAATGGATGCAGGATCTGATAATTTCAGTGAATCTGCATATTCAAGCGCTGTATTCGCCTGTCCGATCAACACATAGTGATGATCCCAGAAAGTGTTGGAAGACCAATGGTCCTTCACATACTTGAACTGGTCGAAAATGACGCCCCAGTCGGCTCCGTCACCTGGATCGCTTCCTTTTTCAGAATCATCTGAACGGAAATTATTCATCGCCAGCCAGGGGATCCCTCCAAAGCCCTGACCTGCTACATCACCATTTCTGATGGCTCCATAAAGTCCATAAATCTGACCTTCCAGGCCTCCCTGCTTCAGGTCATCCAGTGTGGCCGTGAGTGGCTTCCGGTCCAGGAATTTTTTACATCCTGAAAATGTCAGGAAAATCGGTACTGCGAGCAGCAAGCTCCATCCCAAGTTTTTAATTCTATTCATACATTATTTTTTATCATTAAAACGTCACATTAATACCACCTGTAAATATACGCGGCACTGGGCCGTTACCATTGTCTATTCCAAAGGAAAGCGCACTTCCCCCGAATTCAGGTGTATATCCTGAATTGTTTTTAAAGGTTTTTAAGTTCTGCGCATTGACAAAAACCCTGACGCTCTTGATGTGCGCCCTTGATACCAGCATGGATCCTAAATTATATCCCAGCTGCACATTCCTGATCCTGAAATAGCTTCCATCTTCAATGCCATATGTGGACGGCAGCCTGTTGATCGGATGGGTATCGCCAAGAATAGGATCCCAATTGGAGGTTCCAGGTCCGTGCCAGCGGTTTAGTTTGAATTTAGGATAATTGAATTTGGTGAATGGAAGTTCAGAACTTCCCCAGTAACGGTAGACTTCATTGCCATACACCCCGTTGACATCTACGCCCACATCAAAACCTTTATATTTTACATTGAAAGTACCTCCATATGTAAAATCGGGAGTTGGGTTGCCAATGATGGTCCTGTCTTTCGTATCGATCACACCATCATTATTCACATCCTTGTACTTAAGGTCGCCTGGTGTGATATTATACCCCTGAACTTTTGGAGATTTCTGGATATCTGTATTGCTTTGATAAATACCCGTTACTACATAACCGTAAAAATAACCGATCGGGAAGCCTGGCTCTGTCTGATTAGGGCGCTCTTCGCTGGCATTAAACTTATCACCCAAAGCAATCACCTTATTCTTGTAGGTAGTAAAGTTTGCGGAAACAGAAAAAGTAAGATCCCTGGTGATATTCTGGGTCCATCCGGCTGTCAGTTCAACACCATTATTTTTAATGGTTCCGACATTGTCCAGCCTTCTCCTGTTATTACCCAGGTTGATCTCGTTCATAATATTGTGCGTGGTCTTGATAAAGTACACCGCTTCCATATGCAGGCGGTTACGCAGGGCATTGAATTCAAAACCTCCTTCCTTGGCATCCACGGATTCCCAGGTTAAATTACGCTGGGGCTCGTAAGCCAGTGAATACGCCGGAACAATGTTGGTTCCAAACACCGCCGTATTACCAGTCAGCAAACCAGGGTAAAAAGGATAATCATATCCGAAGGTATTCTGAACGCCCAGTACACCCCACGATGCTTTCACCTTGAGCATGTTGAAAAACTTCTGTGCATTCATGAAGTCTTCTTTGGTGACTTCCCAGGCAGCACCTACAGCGTAATAATTTTTATAGCGGTTCAATGGAGATATTTGAGACGAACCATCTCTTCTGAAGGATGCATTCAACAAATATTTACCCTTATAGTTATATAAAGCCCTGACGAGATAAGAAACAGTAGCCTTTTCCCATTGACCGGAAGAAGCCCTTTTAGTGGTAGGATCTCCAAATCCATTGTCGAGGTACCAGAAGCGTGAGTTATTGGGAATGATATCACCATCAGTCTTTTGACTAACGGTTCCGTATAACCCAGTAAAGCTATTGAAATACGTAGTGAATCCACCGATTGCGGTGATACCATGATTGCCAAAATTCTTTCTGTAAGTCAGAATATGGTCCTGCTGGAATTTATACCACCTCAGGTTATTCTGGGAAACAGATGTTGTTCTGTTGTTCTGGTCTACGTATACCGTATCTAGAACCGCATTATAGGTATTGATGATAGGGTTGTATCTTCTTTCATCCAGGTTGGACATATCCGCATAAAAAGTTGACCTGAAGTTGAAATCCCTGAGGAATGTGACTTCCGCAAAAATATTGCCCACCATTCGGTATTCCATGCGCTTTTCCTTGTTCCATTTATTTTCAAGGTTCATCAGCGGATTGCTGATCTGGGCTTTTTGAATAGCCAGCTCGGTAAACACACCGTCTTTATTAGTGAGTGGAGTGATGGGTAAAACCCTACGGGCATCAAATAATAAACCTTCTGCACCGCTATAAGGAAGTTCCTGCCTGATGCCATTGAAACTAAAACCAAATTTCAAAGCTTTGTTGATCTTGAATTCATCATTCAGGGCCAACAGCATTTTTTCCAGTCTTTCATGTTTCACCACACCTTCGTCCCTGGTATAACCCAATCCCATATAAAATTTGTTTTTATCGGTGCTGGCACTTACACTGACATTGGTATTGCTGAAATGGGCGGTCCTGGTCAATGCATCCACCCAGTCTGTATTTCCTTTCCAGGGTGTAAAATCAAAACGCTGGATTACAGGAACACCAATGTTCACTTCTTCTTCCTGGTATAATAATTTAAAACCTGCTGCATCTACCATATCAATTTTATCTACCAGTCTCTTCACTCCATAATTAGAACTGAAGTTAACCAGTGCCTGTCCGTTTTTTGCTCTCTTGGTAGTAATGGCGATCACACCAGATGCACCCCTGACACCAAAAATGGCGAGAGAAGACGGATCCTTTAATATTTCAATGGATTCAATATCATTAGGATTGAGGAAGTCGATGTTATCATTAAAAATTCCATCTACTACATACAATGGTTTCACCGCGCCAATACTAACTGTACCGCGTATGCGGATATCGGGTTCCTGTCCGGGTGTTCCGGAATTAACCACTGACAGACCAGCTACTTTTCCCTGCAGGGAAGCTACCGGATTAGAATTGGGCCTGTCGGCAACCTCTTTACCGGAAATCTTTGAAATGGAACCTGTCAAATCTCTTTTACTCGCTGTTCCATAACCAATCACAACAATTTCATCCATCGCATTCCTGGCAGCTGTCAGAGAAATGTTAAGGGTAGAACGTCCGTTAATGGAAACTTCCTGGGGCTGATAACCTACGTAGGAAAACACCAGCGTAGTGCTACCGTCAGGTGCGGTAAGTGCATAATTGCCGTTAGCATCACTGGAAGTTCCGATGGTGGTTCCTTTGACAGTTACGGAAACACCCTGTAAGGGTTCTCCACCCGAACCGGTAACCCGGCCGCTTACCCTGATATCTGCAATTTCAATCTTCATTCCATTGACAGAGGCTTTTAAAACGATCAGGTTATTGTCTAACACTTTATAACCTATCCCAGCCCCTTCAAAAATTGTGTTCAATACATTCGTTACTTCTTCGTTGTTCACCTGCACGTCTACTTTTGGTTTATTGCTAATCAGCGACTGGTCGAACAAAAAACGGTAATTCGTTTTCTTTTGAATTTCATCATTACTTTCTTCAGGTCTGCTGACTGCAGGTTCAGTGTCACCCGGTTCTGGGTATGGCCCCCTGCGGAAACGTGCAAGCAGCAAAGGAGCATCATTGCACAGACTAATTTCATCATCCTGGTGAATTTTATAAATGGAGAAAGGTCGAAATAAGCCATCGTTTTTCCCTTTGTTTTCATTATAGTCATGGTTAATAATTAATATGATTTATAAATAAGTCTGGCGGAAAGCCTTTTTTTAAGATGTATTGGTGTATGCTGACATAGTCGGTTAGGTTACTGCGTGATCGTAATGATATTTTGGTGTATCGTGTAATTGAATCTGAATGCAATCTGTAAAGCGTCCAGCGCTTGTTTGAGGGTTTCATTTTCAAAGGTGCCTGTGACGCGCATTTGCGCCACCTTCTGATCAGGGATGCGGATGGTTACATTATACCAGCGTTCCATTTTTCTGGCCATTTCTTCAACAGTTTCATCCTGAAAAACCAGCTTATTGTCTACCCAGGAAGTTTCAATGATGTGGTGGTCCAACATGGTCATACTGCTCAAAACTACCATGGGTTCCATCTTTTGCTGTTTGGAAGTTAGTAACATATCAGACATTTCATTCGCTACAATCAGTTTTTCATGAGGTTTGAGAATAAATTTTTCGCCTGGTCTTTTATTGAAAGAAATTTCTATCCTTCCATGAATAAGGGTGGTTTCAGTAGTTTTTTCATTGGGATAGTATTTTACATTTAAAACTGTTCCTAATACTTTAATATCAATAGGACTGGCATGAATAATAAAAGGTATTGTACTTTTTTTTACTTCAAAATAAGCTTCTCCACTTAAAGTGGTGTTCCGGTTATTGATACCAAACTGTCCATTATAAGTTAGTTGGCTTCCCGCATTAAGCCACACAATACTACTGTCTGGAAGAACGATGCGGGATTTATTACCCAGCCTGGTGGAAACTTCACTGAAATTCTTTTTCACTACGGGATCCACAGCTACTACCGGCCTTCGCGTCCATAAAAATCCTGCAATGCATAGTAGGACAACAATTACCACCAAAAAGCTGCCCAACTTATTGGTTTTGCGGGAAATGGGTGTACTCGTCAAGGATTCGATCGTAACCGGTGTTTCCAGTTCGGATACCGCAAGGCCATTATTTTTTTGTTGTTCAATATGCTGGGCAAAGGCGACCTCGGCATCATAAGGGTCCACCTGCTTTGGTTGTAGTTTCCAAATACCCTCTATTTGTTCAGCGGCAAAAACCCAGTCGGGGTTTTGTTTGATAAGAAGTTGCAACTCCGCCAGTTCATCGGGCATAGCTTCGCCTGATAACTTTTTTGAAAGCAGGTTCCAGAATCGGTTTTGCGACATGTTGGTGGTACATCAAGGACATTGAAAGAGTAACTGACCCCTAAACCAAAAAAAATTAATTAGTACCAGTTATGGAAGTACTGAGTGGTATGGACTGACCGATTTTTTTGAGTGCAATGGTCATCTGGTTCTCCACCGTTTTCAGCGAAAGGTTGAGCAGTTCTGCCACTTCTTTATGCCGGAGGCCATCTTCCTTGATCAGTTTGAAGATCAGTTGGCACCTTGGCGGAAGTGCCTGTATGGCCTGCCTCACCCGTTTAAACATCTCCGCGGTAATCATTAATTGCTCGGGGTCCAGATACAGGCTGTTGAACTCCACTACCATATCGTCGAGGGAAAATGTTTTTTCCCTG
>JANLYU010000156.1:0-11670 GCA_031365785.1 Flavisolibacter sp.
TAGAACAGCCGGAAAATCTTTATAATACTCATTTATTAACCCAAAATATTGTAATGTATGAGATACATATCCCTCCTGATTACATTATCTTTTTGGAGTGTTTCTTCATTCGGGCAATATGGAAAAACCTGGACTGTTTCATTTGGAGCAGGACTTTTTACAAGCCCTTATTATAAAAATTCCGATGCAAGTGGCTTCTTTTCGGTCGACATTAACTATAATTTCAAAAAAAGACATGTCTTAGCAGCTAATTATAATAACGGTCGACATAATTATCAAGACAATGTTCGGAGCAACATTCCGGCCGGGCCAAACTTAATAAATTCAAAAGCTGAATACACAACATTTTCTATTTTATATAAATACAAATTTCTGGATAAGAGAAAGATATCTGCTTACAGTGGTGCAGGTGCAGGTATTATGACTCAGGTACTTGAATATCCTTTCAGCGATGGCAGTGGTAATTACTACCGACAAAGTTCAATGACTGACCTTGTGTTTCCAGTTCGTATAGAGTTCATTTATCACCTTACTGACAGAGTAGGGCTTGGAATGTTAGGCGGTTTTTTTGTTCATCCTGATTATCCAATATTAGGTTACCATGGTGGGATGATGATTTCGTACAATATCAGATAAAGCAGCTTACAACGACAAAAGAGATTACGGTATTTGCATCCACTTAGCAGTATAAATTTGGATCTGACGTTTTTCATACCTGTTGTCAGTCACCGATCGCTAGGCCCATAGCTTCATTAAGAGCATAGCCTAACAATTTGAGACTGATGAGAATCGAATGAAGATATCCAATAAGGCAAAACCCTGTGCATAGTATGTTATGAAGCTTTATATCAATTTCAAAAATAAAATGAATGAAATCGGATTCAAAAATCTTTAATAAACCTTATGCACGGACTGCTGGTATCGTTTACCTGCTTTATTTTATTACCGCAATACTTGCGCAAATATTTTCAAAAACTGATACCAGGTATATTGTTACAAACCTTATCTCGTGCGGTTTTTATATCACGCTGACAATGCTACTTTATATTTTATTCAATCCAGTGAATAAAAATATTTCAATGCTTGCAGCTTTTTGTAGTCTGTTTGGATGCTTTTCTACGATTCTTTACGTGATTAAAGCAGACAAACTATATATCAATCCCCTTATATTTTTTGGACCTTATTGTATTTTAATAGGTTATCTAATATATCAATCCAGTTTTTTACCCCACTTTTTAGGTATTCTACTGATTACGGCTGGTGTGGGTTGGCTAGTAATTCTGACCCCCCTTGAGTCATATGTGTCATTATACATCAAGATATTTGGCTTTATTTCGGAAGTGGTCCTAATGCTTTGGCTTATAATTAAAGGTGTAAATATTCAAAAGTGGCATGTTCAAAATAACCAGTAAATTATTCTCAATCTATTTTTATTTAATGTCACTATAAAACTTAAATCAGGCATCTTATAATGATTTCAGGGTTTCCCTACTTGATATCGCGGCGTATATCCCCTTCCTGTTATTATTTTTAGTAATTTCTTTGATACGGAGGAATGCAAGGATGTTTAAAGACGCCTCCTGTGTTTTTTTATGATAATAACAAATCTCAGTAACTTTAAAGGATCGCATAATTCTGCTTTTAAGAGCTAAGCCTCTTAAGTCTTTCATTTACCAAAACCAACAATTATGGAAGCAATTGCCCAAACCAGCACACAACAGGTACTGAACCATCATTTATCGGCATTTATGGAAGCCGATGTACAGGAAATTCTAAAGGACTTTACAGATGAATCTGAATTACTCACGCCGGAAGGCGCTTTAAAAGGTTTACCTGCCATCCAGTCTTTTTTTGAGGAAGCATTCAAAGTAATTCCAAAAGGCTCATCACTCGACCTGAAACAAATGGCCATCAGGGATGATGTTGCTTTTATCGCCTGGAGGTGTGAATCGCCCTTCGTCAACGTTCCTTTAGGCACAGATACCTTCATCATCAGGGAAGATAAAATCGTCTGTCAAACTCTATCGGCATACATGATCCCGAAACAGAATTAATTGCTTGGGTAGGTAAACCCCCATCCATCATCCTTCACACGCATAACATCAAATCGTCTGATCCTGACCAATGGCCGGCATTATCGTTGAACTTATCCTTTCCTGGCTTTTATTGTGTTTTTTTTACAAAAAGCATTTGTCTGTTGTAGGTTTCAAACCAACAAGAAGAAGGTTGTATCATTTATGTGCCGGGTTATTGATCGCTGCTTCCTGTTGTACGCTGTACCAACTCCTGACCACTGCCTGGACAGATAACTACTGGGTACTGAATCAACAGGCAACCGGTAAAACGACAGGTCAAAATTTATGGTGGACGATGGTATCAGTTTTGTATGAAGAATTCCTGTTCAGGGGCGCCTTGTTGTACATAGCCATAAGAAAACTGGGTATGGTAAAGGCATGTATGCTTTCTGCCATCGCTTTCGGCGTTTACCATTGGTTTACCTTCAGTGTATTAGGAAATCCATTCATGATGTTGGTGACTTTTTTAATGACAGCGGTGGTAGGACTATCATGGGCTGTTGCGTTTGCAAAAACAGGAGCACTTTATCTTTCCACCGGCTTGCATGCCGGGTGGAATATTTTCTTTACGGTTGTTTTTTCCAATGACCCATTTCACCAGGGTATTTTTGAAAGGGCGAATGACCACCAATTACAGGGTGGATTATCCTGGTGGGTGTTTTTGTTCCAGGTAATGGCCCTGCCGGCGCTTACTTTTTTATACCTGGGCTGGTTATCAAAAAAGCAAAGGCTTCCTGTTTATACGAAACAAGAACCTTACATACCACTGGAAGATGAAGATCACGGGTGATTGAATTAAATTGCATTTCCTCCAATCATGATGCATCAACTATTTTAACTTTCAAGCAAACAATGAAATGCAGGATGTCATTAAAAAATTAAGGTTCAAAGACCATGGTGTGGTATTAAACGCTCCGCCAGGTTTGGAAAGTGAGCTGGTACAACATGGCTTCCAAACAGGTTTTGAAAAAAATACAAGGAGTAAAAACACATTGGTGTTTATTAATAACTACAAAGAGTGTAAAGACTTTCTACAAAATCATTTGAAGGATGTGGAAACTGACAGTATTTTATGGCTGGCTTATCCAAAGGGCACTTCCGGTATTAAAACGGACATCAACCGGGACAGCCTCCGGGTAGCAGGTGAAGAATTTGGTATCACCATTGTCACAGCCATTTCAATTGACAACATTTGGAGTGCCTTACGCTTCAGGCCAATTGACAGGGTAGGAAAATGAAAAAGAAAAATAACCCTGGCGTCGCTAGATAAATAATCCTACTTCCCAACTACTTTTGATACCTGTTCAGGACAAGTTACTTTCGCAGGTACGTGTCACTCAAAAAATATCAATGAGACTATCCGGCAACAAAATATTAATTACAGGCGGTGCAAGTGGTATTGGCCTTGGCCTGGCGGAAAGATTTATGAAAGAAGGCAATACCGTGATCATTTGTGGTAGAAGGGAAGACCTGCTGAAAGAAGTTTCAGCCTCCCACCCTTCCATCATTACCAGGGTGTGTGACCTTTCGGCAGAAGCAGGGCGTGAAGACCTGTATCATTGGATGGCCACACAACACAATGACCTGAACGTTTTGGTGAACAATGCCGGGATCCAGTATTGGATGGACATTTCTGATAAAACGTTTTACCAGAAAGCGAAGGAAGAAATTACCACTAATGTTCTGGCACCCCTTCATCTTACTGCACTATTCATGCACCTGCCATCACTGCAGACCATTATAAATGTTACCTCCGGACTGGCATTTATTCCGCTTTCAAAAGTTCCGGTTTACTCCGCTACAAAAGCTTTTATGCGCTCATTTACACTTTCTTTACGGCACCTTGTGAAACAGAAAAACATAGAAGTGATTGAAATGATACCGCCCGCACTGAATACAGACCTTGGGGCAAAGGGATTGCACGATGCGTATCCTGCCGTAAGTGATTTTGTGGAAGCCGTATTCTTACAGCTCAAAAATGGGAAAACAGAATTGACATTTGGCACTAGTGAAGGAAGAGCTAGTGCTAATAATACCGAGATCAGTGAATATTTTAATAAAATGAATCTTTAGTTTTACGAACGTAGTACAGATCTGGTAAAATGGTATGTAAATAATTTAGGCAGGATCAGAAAGGCGAATTAAAAACCAAAATAAATAGCGTATGAAAAAGAAAATATTATTTGTCGTCAGCCTTCTTTTCGGATTAATGTTCATTAATGCCGGGTTGAATAAATTTTTTAATTACATGCCCATGCCCAAGGATATGCCGGACAGTATGGTTAAACTAATGACGGCGTTCATGCAGATAGGCTGGCTGATGCCACTTGTTGGTATAACTGAAATTGTTGGCGGAGCACTATTCATCACCAACAGGTACAGGGCACTCGGCGCGATCATTATTTTTCCCGTAGTGATTGGGATTTTTTTAACCAACCTATTCAACGCGCCTTCCGGTTTGCCAATTGCCATCGTATTGTTGGCCATCAACCTTTGGGTGCTGATCGAGAACCGGGCAAAATACCTTCCGATGGTTCAAAGAGAGGTCTAAATTAGCGGCCCAACATGTAGTATCGTAGGCTTGATCACCAGATTGGCTGATGGGCATGTTATTATATGACTCTGTGACGCTAAACAACATTTTACCATTTTTATTGTTCAATATAAATGAAGTAAGCATTTGCTATTATTCATGAGATAAATAATTATGAAAAAAACAATTTTGGTAGCCGGAGGCACGGGGAATTTAGGTGAAAGGATCGTCCGGGCTTTGATCAAAAGAGATGCGGATGTGACAGCCGTGGTGCGCTCTACTACGGATCCGGTAAAAATAAAAATGCTGGAGCAATGGGGTGTAAAAGTATTCAGGGTGAGTTCCTGGAATGTGGCGGAATTAACCAGGGCTTGCAGTGGTATGTCCTGTGTAGTTTCGGTTCTGGCAGGATTGCGCGAAGTGATCATTGATGCTCAAAAGATTTTATTAGACGCGGCAATAGCCGCGGGTGTGCCCAGGATTATTCCATCAGATTATTCCTTGGATTTTACCAAATTTTCAAATGGAGAAAACAGGAACCTCGACCTGAGACGTGAATTTCATGCGTACCTCGACAACACCCCTATCGCTTCCACTTCCATTTTTAATGGTGCCTTTGCCGATTTACTGACCGGTCAGATGCCATTGATTCACTTTAAACAGAAGCTGATTCTTTTTTGGGGAAGAGGTGACTTCAAGTGGAACTTTACTACTATGGATGATACAGCCACTTATACATCCTATGTGGCTGTTGATTCATCAACACCACGATACCTTAGAATAGCCGGAGACCAAATCAGTCCCAGGGAAATCAGGGCGGTAGTCAGCGAAGTGACACATCAAAAATTCAAGCTATTACGTACAGGAGGAAAGGCGTTGCTGGGTTTGATCATAAAGATTGCCCGCAGGATGGCCCCGGGTGAAAAAGAACTTTATCCCGCCTGGCAGGGAATGCAATACATGCACAACATGATTGATGACCGCTCAAAAATTGATCAGCTGGATAATAACCGTTATCCTGAAATGCATTGGACATCTGTGAAGGATGTGATCGCCGCACACCTGAAGAATTGACGGCACGCAGGAAAAAAGATTCGCTATTTGGTACTGGTCACCGGCTCTATGAAGGCTCTTTTTTATATTTATCTGATAGGCTCGTGTATTTGTAAAACTTGTTCATGGTGTATCATAAGGATCTTGCTGACCGGGTTAGTAGGGCACTGGCGCATTTGGAAAATGTAGAACCAAAAATGATGTTCAGCGGCGTTTCTTTCATGGTCAATCAAAAAATGTGTATCAATGTAACATCAGGTGGAATGATGTGCCGGGTGGATCCAAAGATGCATGAAACGTTATTAGAAATGCCAGGTTGCCGGTCCATGGTCATGAAAGGACGCGAATTAATGGGATGGCTGCTGATCGATGAGGCGTTTATTCAATTAGATAAAGACCTGGACTTTTGGATTTCCCAGGCGCTATCCTTCAACCAGCAGGCGAAATCGTCCAAAAAGAAAAAACAGTAAGCCTTCTGTGGCAGCAGCTGCGACAAAACATTCACTTTAAGAAGGTCGTTTATCTGATTTCTACATATATTAGGATAAGGCGTTAAGAAGCTTCTACTTTGTGCCATCGTGTTAGTTACAAATACACTTCAAAAAAGCTCTGGATACATCATGAAACTAATATTTATTTTATTGGCTCTTTTGAGCTTTTGTGGTCAATCAAAAAGCCAGGCAATACAACCTCGCTGGAAAACTTTGCCGGAAGCCCCTCCGATGCCAAAAGCTGATAAAAATGGCATTGTCTCCGTGAATGATATTAAAATTTATTATGCCATTTTTAGTAAAAAATTAAAGGATCCTGTGATTCTTTTACACGGCGGTTTGGTGAGCTCGGATGAATGGGGTTTTGAAGTACCTCGTTTATCCAAAACACATGAAGTTGTAATTGTGGATAGCCGGGGACATGGAAGAAGCACAATGTCTGATCAGCCATTAAGTTATGACCTTATGGCCTCTGATGTGCTGCAATTAATGAACATACTCCACATCAAAAAGGCATCCATTATAGGCTGGAGTGACGGCGGTATTATCGGCTTGTTGCTGGCCATTCATCATCCGGAACGGATCAATAAACTTTTTACTTTTGGCACCAATTATAATCTGCAGGGATATAAATCGGAACCTTCAGATACTTCAATATCGGCACGCTTCATGGAAAGGGCTCAGGAAAACTATCGCAGGATATCTCCCACGCCGGACAGCTTCTTTGTATTCTTGAAAGCACTGGGCACTATGTATAGTACTCAGCCTGACATCAAAGCTGAAAAAATTAGGACAATCAAGGCGCCTACTGTGATTGCGGGAGGGGAGTACGAGCAGTTTATAAAGCGCGAACATTTTGAAGAATTGGCAAACCTGATCCCAAGCGCGAAATTGGTGATTATTCCTGGTATGAGCCATGGAGGTCCACTGCAGGATCCTGTGGCTTTTCACCGTGCTGTTGCCAACTTATTGGATAGGAAGCAAAAGTGACAATCTTTTACTGGAGCACGCTACCTAACCAGTTGATTTCATTAATGAATTGGAAACCAAAGTGCAAGATATAATCAACCTGATCTGGTTGGGAAATATGAAGTAATGCCTTCACAGGCGTAAATCATTTCAAAAGAAAACAACAAACATTTTATTAAGGAAAGCCAAAACCCGGATAAATCCGATGCTTTGCCCTGACAAAAAATACTTTTTTCTGCCAACCTGATACTGGTTTCTTTAATGATGGTGGAACGAGTGACCTTTTTTTTGTTATGAACACAACCGGAAGGTTACACACCTTTTGTTCCGGACTTACGGAGACACTATAAAAGCAATTAAATAAAATATATGAAACTGGTATCGGTCAAGGTTGCATTACAGGTATTGATAATTCCAGAAAGATTACATTGTGTACGCATGCTCCACAAATTCAAAATTTAATCAGCCATGTTCAATAAGTTTTCAACAACGGATATTTTGTTATTTATCGCTGCATTTCTTTCGCTTATTTTTTCCGAAGTGTTGTACTTCAAGGGAGAAGTAAATGCAGCCATATTTATTGGCATATGGGTGCCCTCCATACTGGCTTTTGGAATTTATTTAAAACTCATAAATAATAAGAAAAATGACTGAAATAATACCCTATTTCGCAGGGCTCATTACACTGTTATTTGCTATTGGCTTCTTATTGGCATTGAAAGAAATGAAAAAGCAAAAATCCTGAATACTTCTTCCAAACGAATCATTTACTTTAAGAATTCTTCATTTGATAAATTGGAAATCCTGCCTGATTAGTTAGCGCTTCACGGTCACCCGAAGGAAACTCGCAGGAATGGATATGGTATTTTTGTCACTGCTTTTATTCTGGCTGTTGAATAGTACTTCCAATTCCCGCTGAAGGTCTTCCGCCTTTTCATTCTTTTCTGCTGCTTCAAATGCATTCATCGTAGGACCATAAAAATTTTTGAAATTTCTTACAAACTCCGTGGGTGTGATCGGCGCACTAAAGGTGTACGTGTCCTTGATAAAGGATATGTTTTCTTTAGGAATACCTGCGCCTCCAAACCGTTCGATCACATTACTTTCTATTCCCCACAGCATGGGACTGATAAAACCCTCTGGTGGCGGGGGCGTATAGGCAGCGCTGATCTTTAATATTTGCGCAACGAGCGTTGGGTCTCCGGGTATCCAGTTACCCATCACGATGCGTCCTCCCGGGCGGGTAACACGTACCATTTCTTTAGCCACATCAAATGGCCGAGGCGCGAACATGGCGCCAAAAATGCTGACGACGAGGTCAAAGGATTGGTCCTTCAGGTCATGTAAATCACTGGCATCTCCCTGCTGGAAGGTGCAATTGGAAAGGCCTTCTTTTTTTGCTCTTTTGTTGCCCGCCTCCACCAGATTTTCTGCAATATCAACACCTGTTACATTGGCGCCAAGCCTTGCTTCGGGTAAGGCGGTTGTGCCATCACCGCAGCCAAGGTCAAGTACCTGCAGCCCTTTGGTAATCCCGAGCTGCGCCACCAGCGCCGTACCGCTTTCGCGCATACATTCGGCGATCTGTGTGAAGTCGCCTTTTTCCCATAATGCTTTGTTTGGATTCATGCTGTTATTTTAAAAACATACAATTTAAAAATTTGTTGTTGAATTTTAATTTCATCATCAATAATGTTTTCAAGAATTCAATATGGATTATCCACAGGTGATGGTGTATTTTATTTGTAAGACGATGCGGTGCTGTGACGCACTTGTAACCATATAGCAATGGAATGTGCTTTCTATATAGAAATATGTACCACTAATATTCGTATTTTCAATGGACAAAACTAAACCACATATATGAGACACTTGCTTGTTTTTAGTGCTGTCATGGCACTGATGATTTCTTCCTTCAATGCCTCCGCACAAAAAATAAAAGAAAAAGAAAGTAAAATGAAAACCAAGGGTAAAGGCCCTTCACCCACCGACATGAACATGCCCTACAAAGCCACCTATTCCTCGCAGTTTGAAATGGGAAATCCAGCACTGAGTGCCAAAGTGCTGAAAGCCTGGAAAGACTACGAGATCAATAAACTAGAGGATAGCCGCGATCTTTTAGCTGATACGGTGTGGGCATATTTACCTGATGGCACAGAGCTGAAGGGACGTGATGCTTTTATGAATGCGCTTAATTCCTACAGGGGTAGTTTCCACGACGTGAAATTAACTGTGGCCGCCTGGCTTGCCACTCGCAGCAAGGATTTGAATAAGGAAACCGTTTTGGTGTGGGGTACCGAAACCGGTACGAAGCCGGATGGTACAAAGCAATCAATGGTGCTCCACGAAGTTTGGTTCTTTAACAAAGACGGCAAGGTGGATGGATTCAGGCAGTTTACACAACTAATGCCCCAACAGTAAGCGCATATTTACCGTCGAGTACAACAAGAATTCTGTGAAGGTAACTGTGCAAATTGCCAAACATTTCAGGGAAGTTTATTTCGGAGGCAACTGGACCTCCTCCAACCTGAAAGAACATTTGGAAGGAGTAACCTGGCAGCAGGCCACTACACAGCTATATACTTTGAATACCATTGCAACACTTGTTTTCCACATGAATTATTTCGTGGAAGCCGTATTGAAAGTGTTACAGGGAGCACCACTGGAGGCACACGACAAAAATAGTTTTGATCTTCCACCGGTAAAGTCGCAGGACGACTGGGAAAAACTGCTCAACAAAACATGGGCTGATGCGGAATGCCTTGCCGGGTTGATCGAACAATTACCCGAGGAAAGGTTATGGCAGGACTTTTCTGAAAAGAAATATGGAAATTATTATAATAATCTTCATGGGATCATTGAGCACAACCACTATCATTTGGGACAGATTGTGCTGATCAGAAAAATACTCGTTCAGGTGAATGATGTAATGAAGTGAGTCACGGTACTGAATGTAAGTTTCTTAAGTTGTACAGACCTTGTCGAAAAAATGAGTTGGACACCATCTTTGAAAGCAATAATATTTTAAATAGATGGAACGAATCCTTAATTGAAGCATATGCCAAAATTTCTATTGTTGTTGGCCATATTATTTTGTTTACCTGCATGGGCTCAGCAAAAATTAAGCATACAACCGGAGTCACCCAGTATAAAAGTCAGACAGGTGCTGCTTCAGAAAATTCAATCCTTTACAGAAGCTTGGGGAAGAAGCGATACGGTAGCCCTGGGTAAGCTTCTCACAAGAGAATATCGCCATAATGATATTTGGGGGAAAGCCCTACACAGAAAAGATTGGTTAGCTTATGCTGCTTTACCAAGGAAAATTTCAAACATGGAAATGAGTGAAGTGGAAATTCTAATTTACAATAAGAATATGGCAGTAGTGACTGGGAAAATGAATTATCAGTTGGGGGAGGAAAAGATAACGCAGCAGATCAGATTTACCCAGCTTTGGACACAAGATCATAATCAATGGAAACGAGCTTCCTTTCAGGCAACCCTGATCGACAAGTCAAAATGAACTTTCAATAGTTTGGTTTTAGTGGCCTTTGGGTTGATACTGTATTGGTGAAGTAGAGCAGGCTCCACTTGAAAATTATTATCTTCATAAATAACCATTGGTATCATGCCTATTTTCATGGATATACATACTGTTCCGGGTGTTAAGGCCAAGGATGTTGCTGAAGCCCATTACAAAGATCTGCTTCACCAGGATGAATATGGTTGTAAATGCATGACTTATTGGATAGACGAGGGTAGGGAAACTATTTTTTGCCTGGTAGAAGCGCCTGATAAAAAAGCAGTGGAAGAAATGCATAGTTGTGCCCATGGCTTGATTCCCAATAAAATAATAGAAGTAAGCAATACAGTAGTAGAAGCTTTTTTAGGAAGAATATACGACCCTGCTGAAGTCGAAATTTCCAATGAAGGACTAAAAGTGTTCCATGACCCTTCCTTTCGGATTCTGCTGGTAACTACCACAACAGATCCTGTTTTATTGAACCACCAGCTCGGATCAGAAAAAGCTGCTGACCTGCTGAACCAGCATCATGATATGGTTCGGAAAAACTTGGTATTTTATGGAGGAAGAGAAGTAGAGCTGGGAGGCAGTGGGTTCATCATTTCCTTTGCTTCTGCGGCCAGTGCGGTCACCTGTGCCTTACATATTCAAAAAGAAATGCACGAAACCGATCCATCAAATGCATTGGGTTTAAAATTGAGCATCAATTCAGGCGAGCCGGTAGCAAATAGCAACAAATTGTTTGGTGACACCATTCAGTTAGCGCAACACATGTTTGCCATTGCCAGATGTTTCCGGGTGGCGATGTCTTCATCAGTCAAAGACCTGGTTTCAAAGGATCATTTTCAGGACAAAGGAAATGATTTCTTAACCCTGTCGCCACAGGAGGAGGTACTGATGGAATTATTATACAGCAAACTGGAAGAAAACTGGCAGGATCCTGATTTTGATATGGATGATTACTGCCATCAAATGGCCATGAGTAAATCGCAATTATACAGGAAAACAATTGCACTTACTGGCTTGTCA